>NZ_JACETX010000023.1:17504-22204 GCF_014048425.1 Candidatus Liberibacter sp.
AGACGTCTCGTTTTGAGGAACGGGCTCATGTGGCATCTGTATTTATAAATCGACTCTCGAGAGGTATGAGATTGCAATCTGATCCGACTGTTATTTATGGTATTTTTGAGGGAGGAGATAAGCCATCGGATAGACCAATTTATCAGTCTGATCTTTCTACAAAAACACTTTATAATACCTATCTTGTTGATGGTTTGCCTCCGAATGCTATCTCTAATCCAGGTCGTGCGGCTTTGCAAGCCGTTGCTAACCCATTGCATACCGATGATTTATACTTTGTAAGTGATGGTATGGGAGGACATTTGTTTTCTAAAAATCTTAAAGATCATAATATAAATGTACAAAAATGGCGTAAGATGTCTTTGACAGATAAATCTTGATTTTTGAGAAATATTTTAATTTAAAGCATTAGTAAGTATATTTTTCTCTATTATAAAGTATATACAACGAATTTTTATGATATTATTTGTGGGCATCATGAGGGAATGGAAAGGCTTGTATGAATATACATATAAATCCTAGAATACCACTCGACAACCATTGCTCATGATTGATTTTCTTTCAAGATATGGCATGCAAATTTCGAATATTAGAGATAAATAGATTATATCTTCTGTATATGATAGTGTTATAGAGAAAAGAAAAACAAGCTTTGCTGAAGCTGTGACATTGATCGTAGTAGTGTGCATGGAAGAGACAGCAATCCTTTAGAATACATGCGGAAGAACATTAAAACCTCATCCCAAAAAGAGTTTGATGCACTTCAAGCCAAGCTAGATTCTCTTCAAGAAGTAGTAGACGACAAGCTATCGAAAATAGAAGACAACATCAACAAACACTTAAAAGGTCGATTGGCGTTAATGCTTATGGCTGGATCGATACTACTAAACAAAGCACGGAGGAGGCTGTGTGGAGTTTTCCTGTTGAGAATTATTCTGTATACATGAGGGATTGAACGGGATTCTACAAGCTTTAAGCGTTCCGCAGAACGTTTATCCAAAACTTGGAAGTGTATAGGGGTGTCTCACTATCAAAAATACAATAGGTTCACCTCATGCTTTCAGGAAGTGATTGATGACTAAGAAAGCTGAAAAAGACGTAATACGGAAAGAGTTCGGCGCTTTTTCATTTAACCACAAAAAGGAGACTTCAGATCAATAGACACGCTAACATCCAGAATGGACAAAATACATTAAAGATTCAAGGATGAGAGCTGCAAACAAAAAGATCAGAGATAAGAAATAACAAAAAGCATTGATGATCTTTTAGACCTTTCGCAAGCGATTGAGTGGTTCGTATCTTCCTTAAAAAAATGGTAAACTCTGTATCAGCCATTGTATATGGTCTATTATATTTTCAGAGTTGGTTTAACAAATGATCGCTTCTTTTATCGCGAGTGGTACGTCAAGGTTTCTGCTGCGTTTCGTTTTCTCTTCTATCTTTAATTTGTATTCAAACCGCGTTAAACACAAGCAACATGTTGAAATATTAAAGCTTCAAAGCAGGACTGATCTGACTCTTAAAAAGCTTGAATCTGATGCGTCACTAAAGATGGCTAGGATTGAATCCCACAAGATTAAAAAAAGAGAGTAGATAGTGGCTTTGAATGATTTAATACGTCCATTCGTAAGGGTTTTTTAGGTTTTCCTTCTATCCTTCGTAACCTATTATCTATTTATTAAAGGACGGCACCCCTATATATTTGCTGAACATCTTTTAGAAAGAGGTCATTTCTATCATTTTGATCTTCTGGTTTACGGATGATATTGTGGGGCAAAATCATCAACCAGTGATTTTACCGGAACTAAGATATGTTTTTTTCAACTCTCGTTTTCTATTAAGTGAGGTATTTTCAAACGACAATGCAATCTATTGAATAGGATAAGATGAAGTTTTATTTTGCTAAGATTCAAGGGAAAGTTCAGCTTTTTTATTTGAGATAAAAGAAGATGTCCCAGCCAAGTTTAGCAAGAATCAAAGCTCACAAGGTCAAAAGCGGTATCAAATGGGTAGATGATTTTAATGCTTTTTAGCCTATCCGCTACAGCTCTTTTATCCATCATGATTTTGGTGGAGTGTGAAAAAAGGAGCTATAACAACCGAACCTTTTATTGATCCTGGCTGAGTCCTTCCACACAAGAGATCATCGCCTATATCATTGGGTTCTCTGGTATACGGATAACATTGTTAAGTATAGGAGCAAGAGAGATTAGAGTATACTCAGCATTTTCCTCTTGCACCGTTTAGAATTTTGATTTTCTCTATAATTTATAGTTCTGATTCAGCTATAAAATTCATTTAATTGTTATCTAGAGTCGATGTTTGTAAAGACATGAGTCTCAGGCGAAGAATGATATGATATGTTATCTTGAGGCTTTAACGATGAAGAATAGTTCTTCCTGCTAATATTTCTACTACTACTACTACTGTTACTATTACTATTATTACTAGGACTCTGAATTGATACTATCAGGTCTAACAAAGAGGGACTTCTAATCTCTTCAGGTGTAGTTTCTGGATGATTTATAGGATCTGTCTGTGCAGTTTCTAGCATGATTCTTGGAGAACTTTTCCCTCTTAACTCTTCAGATCTAGCTCTTGGAGACCTAGCGTTGAATGGTTTTGCGAAACAAAGCCTGGCTAGAGTTATAACCTGGAAAAATCAAAACACTGATTATTATTGATGTAGCTGTCAATATATTTTTCATCTTTTAACTCCATATTTTTTTAAACTGTAATTCAATAGCGTGTATAAGGAAAGATATTAATAGATATGGTTGTATTTGAAAGTTTATTAATTTTATTCCCAAGTTTATCAAATATTCTTTTTAGACGAGCATTATAATAATCTTAGATGTTTATAATTTCTTTGGGTGGCAAGTTGTCCATTTGTCTTTTGGTCGATATCATGTTCGTATTCTCTTTGCATTTTTCTATAAAAAGATAGGAAAAAGATGCGTTAAATGCGTGTCTCATCCCTAAAAATGGATGGACAAAACAAATAAAAACATTCTGTAAAAACAATATCTTATTTTTTCATACCTATCGTAGTAGGAATCATCTTTACTTCAGGAAGGAAAGGATATCAAAGAAAGCACACTTATCATAGAGAGACAAAAAACATTATCCCATATCTAAAATGGAGATTGAATGTAGCTATTTTCGGAGAGGGTTAGTTTGTTTTATTCCTGGAAGTTACGATTATAATGAGTATCAATTTCCAGTTAGTGTGTATATGTGTAGATTCTTCTGACAAAGACAGAAATAATTCTCAGATTAGGTACTAAACGTGCAGAAATTCTTGAGGTTGAAGTCTTGCTCTTGGGAAAAAAACAAGTTATTAATACTAGATGAATGTTGGTATGGATATACAATTTTTTGGGCCCGTAGCTCAATGGTTAGAGCCAGCGGCTCATAACCGCTTGGTTGGGGGTTCGAGTCCCTCCGGGCCCACCATGCTTTTGCCAAGATCTTAGAAAGGATTATTGGATGTGAGGTGGGTTATAGTTTTTGGCACTGAGAGCAAGAGTATTATTTGAGTTTATAAAGTATATATCATCCCGTCTCATCTCAACTGTACGGCGAAGGATATCGTATAAAGTGGAGAGTATCCGGAAAGCATAAGTTCTTGATTGCGGTAAGCTCTAAAAGATCGTGATTGATGCCGGATGGTTTGCATTGGAGGGAGAAGGATGCTGTTGCTCTATGGCTTTATACTTCAATCCTACTCTTTTGAAAAAAGTTGATGAACCAGAATTTCCCATTAGATCTGCTAACTGCCGATGTCGTGATTGAGTTAAGAGGGGATTTTTCGGAGATCGATTTAGGTTATTTGGTTGGCATTGAAGCTGATATCCCTTTTTAGTAGGTTTCTTTCGGATATTGAATATTATTTTTCGTTCGAAATATTCGAGGAATCAGAAGCCGAATGCCTGCAATTATGTGCCAAAAGGCACCTCTTCCCAATACAAGAAGGTATTACGCTAAATTCAAAGAAGTGGTAGCTAAAGGCAATGAAGAGTACGCCAAGGCTTATAAAATCCTGCGATAAATTCAAGGAAAGCAGATGCATAATCCATGGAGTATATGGCGTGTGCGAATTTATTTTTTGAGGGAATTTCTTCTCAAAGGGAAGACATCACTGTAGGCAGATAGAATTAGTGTTTTATCCCACTTTGGATTGATCTTTTTTGAAAAATATAATTTTACACTAAGAGATACGCTATGTCTCGGATTTTATAATTAGAATTATACAAGTACAGTACTTCACATGTATATCGTTTAAAATGGCTTTATAAGTCCAAGGAAACCTTTTTATAAATCTTCTGTATTTATTAGAACATAAGTATTGCAAAAATTGATGTTCTATATCCAAAAATGCGTAGCATATTCCCATATTTTAGAGCAGCGATAAAGCGCTTTGCATTGCATGTTTTCCAGGAAAATAGAAGATTATCCTCGAAGGAAAAATATTCCTGCACAAAATAAACTCAAAAGGATTTTGCCAATCAATCTTATGCGTAAACACCTCTGGTTAACGAGAATATTTTTTTGTTATCTACATCAATATCTTTATCAAAGTTGATACTTAAACTGAATATTTTACTTAAAAAATCTGGTTAAATTTTTTTATACTCAATGTTTATATAAAAGATTGTCACGATCAGAGACAGTCTTTTTCAGCAAAAGAAACATTATTT
>NZ_JACETX010000083.1 GCF_014048425.1 Candidatus Liberibacter sp.
AATAAAGCGACCGGTATAACCAGCACCAAATATCATTAAATCCATGCTTGACTCCGTTTCGATAGCTTTGAAAGGGAACGTTTGGAAGATTTTTTACTGCTTGTCTGCGGAATAATAGAATATCAATTCTTAAAAATCGAGTTCAGTATAGTAGGAAACAGGGGCTAAACCCCGAACACGTTCCGATAGCAAATATCGAAAAGAAGGGCGAGACTTAATACGTTGGTACCACTCCTTAATAAAGGGAGAATGTTCCCAATCGATCTCTCCGAGATAATCAAGAACTGAAATAGCGGCAGCAGCGGCAAAATCGGCATAACTCATAAGATCACCAGCAAGCCATGTACGGGATTTAACCAACCATGTTATATATTTCATGTGTTCTCGTATGTTGTTGCGTGCTATGCGCAGAACTTTTGAATCAGGAGGTCCTCCACCTTGTTCAACAGTCATTTGTAATTTATAAACGCGCTCACGGATAAGAGGTCGGGTAACGTCTTGTTCCATTTTCTGCATGAACCACTCCGTCAATCTTCGGATTTCGGATCGTTGTAATGGGTTCTCGGCGAGTAAACGATGTTTTCTCACAGTAATGCCATGTGTATCATCAAGATACTCAGAAATAACGATAGAACCACATATGGCTTGCATACTATCATCAATATAGATAGGGAGGATTCCTGCCGGATTAAATTCCAGAAAATTACGACGCTTTTCCCATGGGAACTCTTCTACCAGGTCAGTTTCTAAGCCGTACTCGCTGAGGATCAGTCGTATAAAACGTGAATTAGATGACATGGGATGGTGATAAAGGGTCGACATTTATACCTCAATGGTTCATTCCATCAATGTGCTATAGGAAAAACATCAATTGCAATTAACATAATATCTAACAGTATATTATACAGCTATGATGAATACAAGAGATGGTATATTATATTAATAATTGAGTGGAATCTTCTGAGGTATAGATATCCAATTATTCTTAAAAAACTTAAGAAACTGATTTTACTATATTATTTTTCGCGATATCTTTGCCTTTTTTGTAGGTTTGAGATTGTCAATGTAAGAAGACATACGTTTAGATGATTGTCTGCCTAGCAGTATGCACAGCATCTTCTCCTTTGGTATATGTTTCTGCTTGTGATATGCTCTTCCAGCTGTGAAGCCATTAAATCATGTGAGATTGCTCCTGCTTCAACGGAGAGGATGGCAGATAATTTTCTGATTCCATGTTCTGATTTGGTTAACTCCTACCTGTTCTCTTAGTTTTCGTAGATACTCAAAAACTTTTCCGCCACATATGAAAAAAATGAAGCAGAAGCTTTTAACGCGCCACCCAGAGACAAAAGAACCTATCATTTGTTAAACCAAATTCTTGAAGTGCAATAGCTTATACACAATAGCGGATATAGAGATCAAAAATATCGCAATGTTTTTTAAGGAAGATAAGAGTGATTTCACCTCTTGCAAAAGGTCCAATAGCTCATTAATTCCTCTTTGCTGTTTTTTATCTCTGATCTTTTGGTTTTCAGCACTCACCCTTGAATCTTTAAGGTGTTTGTCCATTTTATCCATTCTGGATACGAGTGTCTATTGAGTGGAAACCAATTTTTTATGGTTGGAAGAAAGAGGTCAGATCGCCTTTGTTCTTCCAGAAGGTAAACCGCTTTTCCATGGCGTATACGCTCTCTCATCACAAAAATAGGCAGACGAATAGTCTGTACTTTACGGTTTTCTAAGCAGCCCTAGAATGTAAAAAAAATGGCTGAGAAATTCAAACTATTAGAAGAGGACAAGATGATAGAATACCATCTCCCTAACGGGTCAATCGTAACACTAACCAGAATTGTATCCCTAACGAATATACTCTAGTGCAACGTAAAATATGGTGATTTAGGCGGATATGTCGAAAGTGAATAGAACCTAAGTCACTACGGGGAAAGATGGATTGGTGAGAGTG
>NZ_JACETX010000055.1 GCF_014048425.1 Candidatus Liberibacter sp.
CCTAAAACTTAATCCAAATATATCACCTCTCAATAAATCTACAAAATTTGACTCTAGGCCTTAAAAATTATATCCAATATCAAATGATTATTGCAACTTGGAAAACAATGTGGCGCCTCCCTTGCATGGTACACTAAATGAAAAAGAAATACTGTTCTCGTTTGGTAACGATCCTCCTATTTTAAGAAATGGAGACAGGATTTTAGATAAACGCGAAGTCTCCCTTAGATGGTTGTCTGGAACCTTTCTAGCTGGAATGACTTCGGGCGTTCTCATGGGCGTAGCACTGCTCATTGCCCTTGATGGGCGCCATAGAGTAGCAATGCCCGCCAAAGTCTATTCTAGAACTCTAGATATACAAAACACGAACTTAGATACAAAATCATTTTCTAGAAGAGGAGCACGGTTATCTCGCAATGATATAGCAATCAAAACTTCTGAAAGAACCATTCTTGAAGTTCCGAAACTTATAAAAGAACATAGTAAGGATATCATAAAAAAAGTTCCCTTTGCTTACGCCAGAATGTCATTTGCAACACAGTATCAAAAGACAGAAAGTTATCCTAAATTTGATCCATTGAAAATTTTTTCCGGGGGAAAAATAGAATCACAATCTCAAATATTAATGAATATAAGCAATGGTGCAGACGCAATCTACAATACGGAATCCGAGCTTGAAATTTCCATTAAGAAATCAAATTTTCCAACAGATATAAGCGATATTCATACTGATATTACAGCACCGATATCTGAAATAGAAAAAGCTATTAGAAATCAAACTTCTCTTTTAATCGAAACGAAGGATCAATCAGCCAAGCTGTATTATGCTGATCCTCAAATTTCATCTATAGATCAAGACGCCACATTGACCAATAATACAGCAGTACGGATAATTGAAGAAAATAGAACAATTACCCCACCACAATCATTAATGAACGACAACCCTGAATTTTCTCAAGATATCATTCCGATACGTCAGAATAATACTGCAATTTTTGATGCTATAACTAGTGCCGGATATGCCCGTGCTGAGAGCTCTCTCGTGGCACAAGCCTTCAAAGAAAAACTAAAGTTTAATCGGCGATTGTCAAAAAATGATGTCCTTAAGATAGGTGTTCTACAAAAAAAAGAAGATACCAGGATAATTCAAGCTAGTATTTACCACAAGGGAGAACACCTCATTACTATTGCACTCAATGATAACAATGATTTTATCATAGGTGCTGAGCCGGCAAAACTTGATTTTATAGATAATATTAACGATATCGCAATCGCAAATGATGATTTCCCCCGTGTATACGATGGCATTTGGCGAGCTTCTTCTTTCCATGGCATGAATAAAAACCTTATACAATTGGTAATCAGACTCCTAGCAAGTAGCGTGGATTTGCAATCAACTCTTAAGCCTACTGATTTTCTTGAAACTTTTTTCTCTCTGGATAGCGATAGTGGCAAAGCCAGCGATGATTCTGAATTGCTCTATATCAATGCTCGCCTTGGAGACAAGCGAATCCGTTTTTATCGCTTTCAAAATCCTATTAATGGATCAATAGAGTATTTTAATGAAGACGGTAAAAGTGCGCGTCCTTTTCTGCTACGTATCCCCGTTCTATCTGGATATCTGTCTTCTCCATTTGGTATACGCCTTCACCCAATTCGAGGAGTTTTACGTATGCATACAGGCGTAGATTGGGCAGCACCAATAGGCACGCCGATTATGGCTGTTGGCGATGGTGTTGTTGAAAAAGCCGGCTTGGCAGGTGGCTATGGCAAACAAACTCTTATTCGCCATGGGAACGGATATGTCTCTTCTTATAATCATCAGAATGCAATCGCCAAAAACATCAAACCTGGAACAACCGTTAGACAAGGACAAGTCATCGGTTGGGTTGGAAGAACAGGAATGGCGACGGGCCCACATCTACATTATGAATTGATTGTGAATGGCACTAAAGTAGATTCTATGAAAATTCGCATACCTGATAGGGAAACTTTAAAAGGCGATCTCTTCAATCGTTTTAGTATGGAAACAAAGAGGATAAACTTACTTTTGAACAATGGAGAAAAGCCCAGAAAAGCGTCACTGTATTGAAGAACAGACAAACAGAATCAAAAAATTTTGTTCCACCCCTATCTGGAATATAAGCAAAAATGCAATATATTGATATTTATTGTATTTTTTAATTTTTTGGTCACACCCATGAAAAAGACCTTATGTCTGTGATCATATCTATTTTCCCGCTATACTAGCCTCATAACTCATATTGCATACTACAGAGGCTTTCTCACCTCCATCTCTCACGGAATACAGACTAATACTGCCTGAGAAAAATCTGATATGCTGGAAAACAAAATAGACAAGCTCTCTGGTAAAGTAGATAGACGCTTTGATTCAATTCTTAATAAAATGGATGTCGAGTCTAAAAGAGTAGACGTCCGTTTTGAGAAAGTTTTCATTGAAACAGGAAATATTGGCGTTGAAATGCGTGATCTAATATAGAAAATACCCGCTGTTTTATTCTATATGCATCACGATTATTGCTGAAATTTCTCAATTACTCCACTACAATTTAGTCTTTTAATAAAAACTCCACCTCTATTTCTCTTCGAGCGAAAAGATCCCCCTCTTCGCGCTGCCCTCTAGAAAAAATCCATTTGCGGATTTCACAGGAAGACACTCCTCCCCAATCTTTAGAATCCACACGTTTACGAAGCCTACTAGCCTGATATTTTTCAATACTAAGATTGAAAACAAAATCTCCAATAGAGGACATGTTTTATTGCGATGAGATAATCGTAAAATAAGGAGAATCTTTGGACACTTGGCTTAGATCTCTTGAAACATCTTGGACGAACAGTTGATCCGTCCTGTTCTCCGCGATTTCCCTCACAAACATCAAATCTAGCTGGAAGTATTTGTCTCGGCATAATGTAAATAGAAATAGATTTTCGGAAGAAAGATCTTTCGATCTTTCTGTAATGTCTCCACCATCTTCAGACGATCACAGAACCGTTGATGAGGCTTTCAAAGTTAATCAGCGAATCCCTCATATATCCGTAACCGATAGCCTTATTCCAGCAGAATATCGACAGGCTTTTAATCTTAGTCCCTTAAAGCTTCTTATGAGATCTAAAAGTAAAGGAAACATCATTTTTCTTCCTATTCAAAAAATCATAAATATATAATTTTGATACCTTACATCTTTTTCCTTGTATGAATTTTCTATAATACTATGAGTTATTATTCTTATCGCATGACCATATATGAGAACTGTTCTTCTATCGTACATCGTTAGCTGTGAAGATAGAGGCAATGTATCTGTTACACATACAGTATTACGCTGACGAATAAAATTCGCCCGACCGATAAAACCACACACTCCAATCCAAATATTTAAACCAGTCCTACCTTCAATGACGGGATTTAGTCCTAACAAAGAGCCGCAATCCAAATTTCCTGAATTGATCATCCACACCACCAGAAATGAGGAAAAGGAGACAAGAAACTGAAAATAAAATACTAAAATATCATTCATGACTTGGCATACAAATCACGACAGTTGTTCCTATTTCTTCTTGAGAGAACACCCTCATTCTCCCTCCGTGTAAGCTAGATAAGGCATAAGAAATTGCCAATCCAAGACCAGATCCGCCACCTCTCCTCTTGACGTATTGATCCTGTACCTGTTCAAAAGGCTGTCCGACTCTTTTCAAAGCTGACCTAGAAATTCCAATTCCAGTATCAGCAATGGTCATGATAACTAAATCTCCTGTTTTACGGGCACGGACTATTATTTTCCCACCGTTGTCAGTGAATTTTACAGCATTGGTAAGGATATTAATAAGAATTTGTTTTATGGCACGTGCATCGGCATTAAACGTCAATCCCTGAGAAATTTTCTCTTCTATCTGAATGTTTTTATTATGGGAAGGAATAGTAATAAAACGGATACTTTCCTTAATCAGCGATTCTAAATTAATGATTGTTTTATTAATACATATATTCTCTGCTTCTATCTTCGACATTTCAAGGATGTCATCAATAAGATTGAGAAGATGTTTTCCACTGTCGTGGATATCTTTAGCATATTCATAATATTTTGTAGATCCTAACGATCCAAACATCTCACTCTTAATGATTTCAGAAAAGCCAAGGATGGCATTAAGAGGTGTTCGCAATTCGTGAGACATCTTGGCAAGAAAGTCTGACTTAGCCTTATTAGCCGCTTCTGCACGCTCTTTTTCAGATTGATAGTTAGCATTAGCAATTGAAAGTTCCATTTTTTGACGCTCCAGCACCTGGCGCGAAGTTGAAAGATCGTTGATAGTCGCCATAAGACGCCGTTCCGATTCTCGTAATTTTTTCTGATTACGCTTAAGCTGAGTGATATCGGTGCCAACAGAAACAATTCCCCCATCCCGTGTACGCCACTCATTTATTTGAAGCCATCTTAAATCAGCAAGTTTTACTTCTTTTGTTATGGCTTGGCCTGAACATCCAGGATCAGATGTATAACACTCAATAATCGGATGAGTTTCAGCTTGTTTTACAACCAAACGTTTTGTCCCCGGCAAAAGAACATGATCTGGTAATCCATAAGCTTTTTGATAATGAACATTACACATAACTAATCGATCATTTTTATCCCAAAGAACAAAAGCTTCAGAAGTACACTTTATCGCCTCTTCTAACCGTTGATCTGCCTCTGCATAACGCTGTTCTAAATAATGTTGTTCGGTAACATCTATCGCTATGCCAATAATGCGCATCTGCCCAGATATTGTACGCATGACTGTTGCACGTGCTCTCATCCAAACATAATTTCCATTGGAATGACGAATACGAAAAACTTTGTCTAAATGTACAGATTTTCCTCTCATCACTGATCGAGCAATATCATAGATATCCTTGTCTTTAGAATGAATGAGGCGCACCACTTCACCAAATGACAATGTTTTACCTGCATAAGGAATACCAAGTATTTCATACATGGATTGCGACCAATAAAATCGTTTGCTTA
This sequence comes from Candidatus Liberibacter sp., assembly GCF_014048425.1. Taxonomy (GTDB): domain Bacteria; phylum Pseudomonadota; class Alphaproteobacteria; order Rhizobiales; family Rhizobiaceae; genus Liberibacter. The sequence continues at coordinate 5,022 of NZ_JACETX010000055.1, forward strand.
TAAAGTCAAAATCCCAAATCCCACATCTTCCACGCGAAAGGGCTGTCTCAACACGTATATTCGCTTCTGACAAAAGATCGTCTATTTCTTTGACACGCCTTACTTGTGCGCAGTGACTGAAAAGAATTAATAGCAAAATTGCAGAGACACCCGAAAAAAGCAGTACTCCAGAGGTTACTTCGTCACGCCAGAGGGAAGATAGAACCGTTTGAGAACTTGCTACAAGAATCAAACCATTATTTTTATCCAGACGTATTGAAGAGACGTAATATGGTTGTTTTACAAGAGACACATCGGATATGCTGGCGTGCTTTCCTATTTTTTCCAAAGGAAGAATTTCAGGTATAATATCTTCTATTTTTTGCCCAACATAGGATGAATTGGCTACGGATGATCCTAGAATAAGCCCATCTGATCGAGCAAGAAGAATGAAACTATCGGGTAAAATCTGTCTTTGTAAAAAGATTTCTTTCAGCTTGTCTTCTGCCTGTACTCTGGAATAAGGTTCAAAATCTATATTGGCGTTTGTAAAAATACTTTCCGTCAATGTTGCCAACAAAAGAGACGACTGGAGTATCGCTTTCTCCTGTCGTGCATAATTTGAAGAAACTTTTACGATATTGACTGTTGCCATAAACACA
>NZ_JACETX010000041.1 GCF_014048425.1 Candidatus Liberibacter sp.
GCAGTAGTTTTGTCATATAGTCGTAGTAAGTTGGGAGTATCCTAGCAGAAAAAGAGGTAAAAGACCATCTTCTTTGCTGGTTCTGAGTAGGATACAAGCTATTTTCATGTTGACTCATATAAATCCTGTAGCTTGTTTTCTCAAACAAGCTCTTGATATTACTTTCTTATTTAATCCCTGTAGCTTGTTTGCTAATATTTTGTATAACTCTCATTAACAAGAGCCAGAATATTTATAGAAGGATTTCTCATAGTCTCTATTTTATTATAAGTATTTTATTGTGCTATCTTTTCTCATTTTCCTCCTTGCTTTTATGTCAGGTGAGGAGAAGTCAATATAAGGAAGTCTGCGTTTTGATGCTTTTTTTCCATTATATTGCTCGATCTATGGACTTTAGTATACCGCTTTGGCTTGAGATATGCTGTTCAGAAATGTGAAGCCATTAATTCACTAGCGGACACTCCATCGATATAACTTGTAAGAAGAGGATGAGGACCTAAAGGAAGACTCTTCCATTGAGGATGATAAGGATTTTTCTAAAATTCACGCAGATTTTTATTTTTGCAAACGAAAAACACGTTCTACAAATAGAGTATCCTGATTTTTGGCAAGCAGTGGAATATGCAACGCTATACTTTCTAGCATTTGTTCCAGCCATATTTTTTCTTCAGAAGTAAAATTACTCAAAACATATTGGGCAACATCTTCTTGAGCGAGAGGGCGTCCGATTCCTATGCGTAGGCGTTTGTAATCTCTGCCACATGTCTTGGTGATAGATTTTAAACCATTATGTCCAGCATCACCTCCGCCAATTTTGACACGAAATTGACCTGCTTTTAGATCCAATTCATCGTGAATAACTGTACAATCACAAAGCGAGAGTTTGTAAAATCGTATGATCTCAACAAGCGCTTTTCCAGATAGGTTCATAAAGGTTTGTGGTTTGACAAGAATAGTCTTGATTCCATCAAGATGACCTTCTGATATTTTAGAATGAAATTTTGTCCGCCACGGGGAGAAAGTATGTGATGAATGAATACAATCGATTGCCATAAAACCGATGTTATGACGATTTTCAAGGTATTCTTTTCCTGGATTTCCAAGACCAGCGATGATGAACATAACGAAAACTCCTATCACGGGAAAAGATTCTATATCTTATCTTTAAAAGGTCTTACTTTTCTATGAACGGTTCTTGATGCGTTTTTAGGATCTCACGATGGATGACATGATCACAATCTCATCACGGATACATAAAAACTCAGGATCTGTTTTTTGCCCTGAATTTGAAACGAATAGATAGGCATATTCTGATCATCAAATTTCTTGTTCAAGTTATAGATTCAAATCAGAAACACAACCTCCAACATTTCGGTTATCTGCGCTCATGAAAAATGGGAGAAAAGAGCCGATTTATTTTCAATCATTATATCTTTCTTGCTTTGCAAAGAGATCTCTGTGATAAGAAAAATATCAGAATATTGGAGAACAATCATTAACTTTCTCATCTGCTCTTATTTTCCTTCATGGTGGAAATGAATAGCCTTAATGTTTTAAAATGCATTTTTCCTCTTTCCGCGCATGATTTGCGTGTACTTTTCGCATATTATTCAAGATAAAATCATTTTTTGAGAATAGGTGATTATTGTGTTGTTGATAGAAATATATTCATTTTTTACGATTATTTTCTAGCTATATTTATAGTCTATGAAATATTTTATATTGTATAAAAAGATTTATCAATTCATGGATAGGATATTTAAAATGTTAAAACAGAAAATAATTTCAGTTCATGAAACAAAATATTTTTTATAGTATGGAGAGAAAATAATATGTAACTTTTTGTTTTATAGATATTTTTTTATAAAACATATCATAAAAATTTATTTTTATATTAAGCATACGAACCAACAATTAACCTTTTCAGTGTAATTTTAGCAGGAAATTATGGAGTTCTATTTTTTTTTTGAGGATAACCGTGAGCGTACAGGAATTTATAAAATGGACCAAAATTGCTAAAGTACAAGAAAGAATCAATGTCGCTCGTATTTTGGGCAATACTTGGTGTAAGGGAAATTTTTCAGAGGATGATAGAGGTGATTTGGCTTTGGCAATGACGCATCTTCTTGACGATTCTATTCCGCGTGTTCGTCTTTCCTTGGCACGTTCTATAGCGTTATCTGATATGGCTCCTAGGCATGTTATTTTGGCACTGAGCGAAGATCATCCAGATGTATCTGGCACTATAATTTTGCATTCTCCTATTTTGACCGACAGTGATCTTATTGATATTTTTAATAGAGGCAGTGATTTAACGCGAGTTTTTATAGCTTCTCGTTACAGATTGTCGCAAGTTGTCTCAGACGAGTTAGTAAAGGTCGGTTGTATACAAGATATTATTGCTTTGCTTGAAAATAAATCGGCTCTTTTCTCCCGTTTTTCATTAGTGCAGATAACAGAACGTTTTTGTCACCTTCCTAATATAAGATATCTTTTATCGTTGCGATCAGATCTTCCTTTGAAAGCTCGATATCTATTGATGAAAAATGTTAGTAGTTCTCTATACCAATCAGAGATTGTACACAACGTTATTAGCTCTGGTCGTGCAAAAGTTTTAATTGCAGAAAGCATGAGGACTGGCATTCTTGAGATTATATCATGTACCGATGATGTTCAAAATCTATGCGAATTTGTTGATATTCTGCAATGTGACGGACAGTTGACGCCGGCTCTTTTGATTCATGCTCTTATAGTAGGAGCAATTGATTTTATTTCCATAGTTCTTGGAAATCTTTCATCGCATAGCAAAGATAAGATATATTCTATTCTTTCTACGGGTGGTTTTCATGTTGTGCGTGCTCTTTATGAGTCTATTGGTATTGATGGTGCAATCAGTGAAGTTTTTGTTGAGGCAACGATGCTTTGGCGTGAAATTTCCACTTATACTATTGCGATAGAGCCGAGCATTATAACCGATCAGTTATTGCAAAAAATGCGAAAAATGGAAGTATCTAGTTCTCCTTTGAAAGAATTATTGGAAATGGTTGAGAGGATACACCTTGATGCAAACAGAAAATTTGTTCGATTGATTGCAGAAGAATCTTCTCGATTAATCGAAGCAGCTTAGTTGTTTTATGCACTTTATGAGGGCAGAGGCTTTTAGTATATTATATATACATCTTTAGATTCCCATTCTCTTTGGTTGCTCATACAAACCCTCGGGCTTTGTTTGCCAATAACTTATTTTATAAATATAAGCTCTCTATCTTGGATTGCATCGCCATCAATTCCATAGAACATGATCTCACGTTTTGCGCATACCCTTGAAACGCAACAGGCTTATTTTTTTAATGAGAGCTATCCTAATCTCTTTTTCTACGCGTAGAATCCGATTTTTTTGCGTTTACTGGTGATGAAGTTCGGTGCTTTAGAGAAAATGACCCTTCACCACTTTTTTCTACTAGAATATTCACGATTTACTACGGCTATATGACAAAATTACTGCGATAAAACTCGTAAAAATAGAATGGGAATCCTATCAAAAATTCTTGAGTACAGATACAAAGAATGGTTTTAAAAAGAGGAGATTATCAAAGCGAATCTTCCTCCTTGATCGATTTTCTCTCTCTTAATATTTGAATACACTCTTTCCAGATTTCTACGATCAATGCCATAATAACGGGTCCGATGAACAGACCCAATAGACCCATCGTTTTGACTCCTCCAATCAAACCAAAAAAGGTTGGAAGAAAAGGAAGTTTGATAGGACCTCCTATAAGGAATGGTCTCAGTGTTTTATCAACGATAAATAATTCAAACGCCCCCCAAACAAACAAGGCAATAGCATTAAAAGTATTAGCCTTTATCAGCAACAAATAAAGGGATACGAGTATACATGCCAAAGGAGCTCCGCCGGGAATCGTCGCCATAAAAGCGGTGAGAATGCCCATCGCAATGTGAGAGGGAACTCCTGCTATCCAATACGCTATTCCTAAGCTAACTCCTTCCCCAATAGCAATAATAGTCATGCCTAAGAAGGTTGATCTAATAATTTTTGGTATAATCCGTGATAATTTTTTCCAGTATTTAGGAAAAAAATGTTCTCCCACAATATCAAGTTGTCGATACATAGAACGTCCATCAAGAAAAACAAAAAACAAAGCTATCAGCATAAAGATTGCTGATAAGAACCAATCAAAAAGATGACGGCTGAGAAATATGAAGGATTTAAGAATTAACTCAACATTTTTTCTGGTATTTTGGGGATCGAAGAAAGTTTCGATAGATTTCCAGTGTTCTATAAAAAACGCCCCAAAAGGATCAGGTAGTGCAGATAGCCAAAGTGGCATGGGAATAGCTTTTCCATCAGACAAGTCGATTGTTGATATCAAGTCGTGCAGTTGCAGAGACGCGTATGAAGTCACAACAACAAGAGGAATAATCAATACGAAAAAGACCAATATAGTCGCTAAGATTGCTAAAAATACTGGAGATACTTTATTTTTTTTAAGAAAAAAACTATATAAAGGCCAACTTGCAGAACCAATAATAAGGGCGGCAAGAACGGGGACAAGGAACCCTTTAAAAAAGTATACGGATATTAATCCTAGACAAAGAACTGCCCATTGCATTGCATTTGTTGGTTGCAATGCTAATTTCCTTACAGATGAATCTGAATGTATTTTACTTGGTTTCTTCACATTTTTAGAATTTTGAGAACCACTTTTATCTTTTGAAGATTGCACTCACGTTCTCCTTCAAGTTTTAGGATAGAAAACCGCTATATTTCCAAAATCCATCACCAAACATCTATAGTTTATTACATATCCACATCATCAGCAAATGTTGCCCTTTCTTGAATAAATCTAAAGCGTTTATCTGCATTTTTTCCCATGAGTTTTATGATAGAATCCTCTGATTTTCCTAAAGTATTGTTATTGTCTTGAGATACTTCTACACGCAAGAGAGTGCGTTTTTTGGAATCCATTGTTGTTTCTTTGAGTTGACTTGCCAACATCTCTCCAAGCCCTTTAAAACGACTGATTTCAATTTTTCCTTTTCCTTTAAACTCTTTCATCAGTTCTCTTTTATGTTTTTCATCTCTTGCATAAACCGATTTTGATCCCTGAGTTATCCTGTAAAGTGGTGGCAAAACAAGAAAAAGATGTCCTTCTTTGATAAGATCATACATCTCTTGATAGAAAAAAGTCAGAAGGAGAGAAGCTATGTGTGCTCCATCAACATCAGCATCGGTCATAATAATAACTTTGTCATATCGTAAATCTTTTTCCTGATATCGCGATCGGGTTTCGCATCCCAAGGCCTGAATGAGATCCATAATCTGTTGATTATTAGACATCTTTTCTGACCCAGCACTTGCCACGTTAAGAATTTTTCCTCGCAAAGGGAGAATTGCTTGATTACGACGATTTCTAGCTTGCTTGGCTGATCCGCCAGCTGAATCTCCTTCTACGATGAAGATTTCCGTCCCTTTCGCTATGCTTTGTGAACAATCAGCTAATTTACCAGGAAGGCGAAGCTTTCTCACTGCCGTTTTACGATTGACTTCCTTTTGTTTTCGTCTCCGCAAACGTTCTTCAGAGCGATCAATGATCCAGTCTAAAAGCTTTGTCGCTTCGACAGGATTTTTGACCAAGTAGTGATCAAAAGGATCCCGTAATGCATTTTCTACGATACGTTGTGCTTCTGTTAATACTAATTTTTCTTTGGTTTGACCAACAAATTCAGGCTCGCGAACAAAAATTGACAAGAGACCGACGACCGATATCATCACGTCCTCTGTAGTGATAGAAGAGGCTCTTTTATTTTGGGTCAGTTCAGCATACTTTTTGATTCCTTTGGTGAGAGCAATGCGAAGCCCAGCTTCGTGAGATCCTCCCTCATCGGTAGGAATAGTATTGCAATAAGAAGTGATTTTTGAGGTCGTATCGGATTCTTCTTCGCACCAAGCTATGGCCCACTCAACAGTACCACAATTTCTTCCTTTTTTCTCTGATCTGCCAGTAAAAACCTCAGAGCTAATCAGAGAAAGATCTTTTAATTTTGTTTGCAGATACTCTGCTAATCCGCCTGGGAAGTGAAACTCTGTCTTTTCCGGAACATTGAATTTTTCCGCTATCGCTTTATCGCAAGACCAGCGCGCTTTTACGCAGCCAGAGAGATAGGCCTTAGATTTGATAATTTTCAGAAGTCGATTAGCATCAAATTCGGCATCTATACCAAAAATTTGTGGATCAGGATGAAACTTGACACTTGTCCCGCGTTTATTACGGGTATCTCCAATTTTCTCAAGAGGACCTAAGGGTAAGCCACGAGAAAACTTTTGCGAGAATATTTCATTTTTTCTCATAACAGTGACGTGAAGCTCGTCCGATAAAGCGTTAACAACCGAAATTCCTACGCCATGTAATCCACCAGAGGTTTCATAAGCAGAGCCACCAAATTTGCTTCCAGAGTGTAACCGCGTGAGGATAATTTCAAGAGTCGATTTTCCTGGAACTTGCGGATGTTCTTCTACAGGAATACCACGACCATTATCGGTAACGGTTAGAAAGCCGTTTTCATCCAAGGATACTTCAATAACGTTGGCATAACCAGCAACTGCTTCGTCCATGGCATTATCAATCACCTCTGCAAAGAGATGATGTAATGCTTTTTCATCTGTCCCACCAACATACATTCCTGGTCTCATACGCACGGGTTCTAAACCCTCTAGAATGCGAATTGACGAAGCATTGTAGTTTTCCGCAGAATCTTGGCGTACATCTGCGTCCATACTATGAAATTCATTTTCTAAAGCCTTAGCTTGAGGAGATGATTTTTTAGGTTGGACTGATATTTGCGAAAAAAGATCCTTATTATCGTTGGTCATGTTGTCTCAGTGAAGAATGGACGCTTTACGGGATATTTCTAGCCTAACGTAAAACAATCTTTATAGTCAAATTATCTAATAAATGTTTACAAGTAGTTTAGGAATATATAAGCTTTATCCACAATCATTGATATAGAATTCTTCATGATAGGGGATATTGAATTTTAGATACCTTGCAAAAAGTTGCTGTAAATCTCAGCACTTGAGGAATAAAGGCGATCTACTCGGTAGATATTTTTAAACCAATAACCAAAACCTACAGGAATTGCAAAAGGTTTCTCTCATCTGCCAACTCAAAAAATCTCTATCCATGAGGGGTGCAAAAGCCTCTTTAGTTTTCTCCTGAGGGGAAAGGAGAAACAGGATTCTAGGGCAATCAAGAATCTTCATAATGATATTTTTACGATTGCTGTTAAAATGGCTGGATTATCGTCCATCTCGATTCCTGCGGCTTTATGGAAGAGGGGGGGCTCTTGAGCTATAATGCAAGTTATTGTGTGGGGAGATGTTATGGAGTGTCGGATCTTTTTTGAGAAAGAAACAGGATGTTTTCGGACTTAAAAGATGGTAGTGATCGTTATCTCTTTCATTTTTTCGTTTTAAGGGCTGTCTTCATCTTTATGCAGGGTTTTTATACGAAGAGTTCTTTTTCCTCTCTCAAATCTTGGATGCTAAAGCGCTTATTACGCATATCGACTTTCCAAGCTCCATAATTTATAAATTCCCCCTATTTGTTAATATTTTAGCAATAAATTACTTTTTGGTAATAAATTCCCTATAAATTGAATTTTAAAAAACAACACACCAGTAGATTGTCCGCAATATGAAACATAAAAAACTGACATCAATCATAATCCTCACAAGTATTCTATTCGCTTCTTATTGATGTACAAGGAAGTACATATTATCATCGCAGTGATTTTGAGGAGCGTTGTCAAGAAAGTGACAGACAAACAAAATCATTTTATCAAAATATAGCGCCAAGAGTTACACGACTATCAAGAGAGCAACAAAAAGAATTTTTCAAAAGAAGAGAAAATTTAAAACGACAATTCAATACAAGACAACAAAAAAATAAATGGCCCAGAAAAAGAAAAGGATATATAAGACAGTATTATGATCTGGAAAAGCAATACAAGAAGCGGTATTGACCTTAAAATATTACGTGTATTTTCCCTGTCTTGCATTCCTTTCCTTGCAGATGAGGAAATCCCAAAAAGATTTATTGAAGTCGATACCTTGTTGGTCTCAGTCCACTTGCTCAAAAAGTATCTCTTGTCTTTTAATCTTTTGGGTATTTCGATAAAATCCATGCAGAATAAGAGGGGGATTCAATGATTTATCTTAGGTTTTCAGGTTTAAAAGGTGCGGAGATTAATAGCAAAAGGTGCGGTAAAATCCATAATGTCTGATTCAGGCTAATAGATATTAAGTTATTGTTTTAAAAAGTAATTTTAATCTTCTTGTCCAAGAGACTAGAGAAAGACACATCAAACTTAAAAAGACGGAATAATATTTAAAACGATTCACAAAAAAATCTTTAAAAATATTTCAATATATTGAAGGATGGGCGTAAAGAGATTTTTACAAGAAGCATTATTGGTATGAACAAAGAGCACAAAGCAGTGCAAATTTTAGCGTTTATGAGCAGCAGACAAAGGGCTAGACGCAGGGTGCGATAGATTTGATTTGGGTTAATAATTTATCCTCTGCTGATAATATATATGGTCAAGTTTATTGACTGATAACTTTGACCTATAGAGGTTCTTCGCATCTTCTCTCAAAAACCATTTTTTGTGCAATAAAACCGATTATAGCTTTTCTTTGTGGCGAACATCTTAAAGATTGCGATGTCGCGATGTGGGAGATGATATCTGTAGAAAAACTGTGGTGATATTTGATTGTCGTGTTGTCAATCTCGCCAATTGTTTGTTAATAATTCCTTTAGATAGCGGACATCATGAGATAATTTTATCGGATCATCTATCAATTTTTGAAAAAGTTGAGACTTACTCATGAAGTGTCGATATCAATGATGCAAGATACATTGAAATTCGCTGGTAGGTAAGTTATAAACGTCTTTTTGGATGTTTCCCGACATCCTGATCCTGTTCTTTTCTCAATTATGTGTATAAAATATTTTGATCAAAATATTTGTTGGGAAAGGTTTTTTTCCATTGGCATGCCTAAAAAACAGTGATCAAAGTAATATTTGAGGGAAATTTTAGAGATATACGATATGATATATAGGATGCCAAGGAACATGAAAGATCGTTTTTAAGATCCGTGTATATCACTTCGTTAATCGTGTATATCACTTCGCTAATAAGGAACTATGTTTGATGTCCTATGATTATGACCTCCTGGTAATAGGTGCTGGTTCAGCTGGAGTGCGCGCTGCACGTTTGGCAGCACAAATTGGCAAGAAAGTTGCTATTTGTGAAGAGTATCGTTTTGGTGGCACCTGTGTTATCAGGGGATGTGTTCCCAAAAAATTAATGTTTTATGCATCTCAGTATTCCGATCATTTTGAGGATGCTAAGGGATTCGGATGGAATGTTGATCGTGGAAACTTTGATTGGAAATCACTTATTTGTGCAAAAGATAAGGAGATTTCTCGTCTTGAGGAAATTTACCGTAATATTTTGATTTCCTCTGGGGCGGAAATCTTGGAAAGCCGAGCCGTTCTTTCTTCTCCTCATTCTGTATATCTTGAAAAATTGGGTCGTGCCGTTACAGCTGAATATATTCTTGTGGCAACTGGAAGCACCCCCAATCGCATGGAGATTCTTGAGGGCTCTGAATTCTGCATCACTTCGGAAGAAATTTTTTATTTAGAAGAGTTACCTCAATCCATATTGATTGTGGGAGGAGGATATATCGCGGTTGAATTTGCAGGTATATTCAATTCTTTGGGAGTAAAAACAAGCTTGGTAGTGCGTAAAGATGAAATTCTTTCTGGCTTTGATTCCGATATGCGCCAGGGATTGACAGAGATCATGCTTTCTAGAGGAATTCAGATTTTTAATAATGATACAATTTGTGGTGTTTTTCGTGAAGGCAAGAAATTTCGTAGTGTATTGCAATCCGGAGCAATCATGCACTCTGATCAGGTTATGCTTGCATTGGGTCGAAAACCGCATACTACGGGCATAGGACTTGAAGCACTAGGAGTTGCAATGAATGCAGCCAAAGCGATTATTACAGATAAGTATTCTCGTAGTAATATCCAGTCTATATTTGCATTTGGGGATGTTACGGGTCGAATTCAATTGACGCCTGTCGCTATTCACGCGGCTGCCTGTTTCATTGAGACGCAATTTAAAGGCAATCGAGTTTCACCAGACTATGATCTTGTTCCTACTGCAGTATTCTCGCAACCAGAAATTGGTACTGTTGGGTTAACTGAAGAAGAAGCTTCTCAGAGGTTCAATAGGTTGGAGGTTTATAAGACGAAATTTTATCCGATGAAAGCATCCCTTTCGAAGCGTTTTGAGAATCAGATTATGAAAATTATTGTTAACGCAGATGATCGCAAAGTTTTGGGAGTACATATTCTTGGAGATGACGCTGCTGAGCTTATTCAAGCGATAGGTATTAGTGTGAAGCTTGGATGTTCAAAAGAAGATTTCGATCGTTGTATGGCGGTGCATCCTACAGCAGCAGAAGAGTTGGTTACGATGTATTCTCCTTGCTATTATATACGAGATGGGAAGAAAATCAGTCATTGATTTTTAAGGTGTGATTCTGGATTGCGATTGCAGTTTCAAGGGATACGCACTCATTAGAATTCTTGTAATGTTTTTTGTTATTTGAGCTCATATATTGCGGAAATCGCAGGTATCGATTGGAGGATTCTCCTGTCGGATATGTGCCGAAGGTATGAGAAGCATATCGTAAGGATCATATGTTATAGATCCATGCTTGAGGATCTCTAGAATCCAATGTGCACGGAATAGACTTTAATATGAGTGGCTTCATTTTTAATAAGTTTGCAATGCGATGATTGGCAAAGGTAAGGTAGTGCGG
>NZ_JACETX010000024.1 GCF_014048425.1 Candidatus Liberibacter sp.
CGGAGGTTTTAGTATTTGGACTTTGCCTTTCGGCTCTTGCGATTAGTATTCTGGGATTGATAAGCAATTGGGTTTCTGCGGGACTATTGTCTCTTTCTATATTTTTCTATGCGGTCGTGTATACAGTTTACTTAAAGCGTTGTACGCCACAAAATATCGTAATTGGAGGAATAGCAGGTGCTCTTCCTCCAATGATCGGTTGGTCTGTTGTGACTGGTGAAGTATCGATAGATAGCTTTGTCATGTTTTTAATCATATTTCTTTGGACTCCTCCACATTTCTGGTCTTTGGCATTGCTCAATAAGGATGATTATGCCAAGGCGGGCATTCCGATGTTGCCGAATGTTGCGACAGAACGAGTTACTAAAATCAATATTCTTGCATATACTGTTTTGACTGCAATTGCTGGAGTTTTGCCAGCAATCCTCGGTTTTGTAAGTATGGCATATGGATTAATAGCATCTTTTTTGGGATTTAGGTTTATTCTAGGGGCATTGCGTATGACATTTTCCTGTGGCGGGGAAAAAATTTTTTTACCCGCAAGAAAACTATTTTTGTTTTCAATAACGTATCTTTTTGCTTTATTTTCAGCTTTGATGTTCGATTATCTGATAGGGATGACGGTAATATTAGATATGTTTCTGATTTCTATCAAAGATGGATTATTTTGAAATATTTAATCGCGTAGATGTATATCAATATCAAAGAGAGACTCTATATGAGTTCGGAGAATGTTTGCTGTTATTTTTCTGTTAAAGTCGTATGTCAAAGGAGAGGGTAATGGCTAGATCATCTATCCGCCTCGCATTGCTTTTATTCTCGCTCTAGATAAAGTCTCAAGATGTGGGGTGGCAATGGATCATATGTCGTCCGATGTGATATGAATCCCTCTCTACCTCTCGGCCATAGATTTGCGGTTTTGTATTAGATATTTCACATTTTCTGGTAGATAGTGCGCTATTAGCAATCGTTGAAGACAAAGTCTGGTTGTTCTTGATTCTGCAAAAGATATAATCTCTAGGTTCTGTTGAGATAACGTTGCACAGCCTGTAAAATCACGACATAGATCTATCGATAATATCACTTATTCGGGATTATCCTGATGGGTAATTGGCCGGTGAATAGTTTACCTCGATGCCCAAATCCTTAAGCTTAGTAACATGAGATTGATCGAAATCTGTCGTTAATACAGAACGAACGTTAAGATTTTTGAGTATTTGTGCTATGGCATAAGTTTCTCGTAAACTTTTCCTGTCCGATTTTTTTTGCACTGTATTTGTTACAATAGAAATAGAATTATCATTCCAATCTTGCGGCGTAAGATTCGAAAAATCCTGATGCAAGTATATAACGATTCCCCGACCGTTAGAGAAAATTTCTTGTATATAAAGATCCAAAGTTTTCTTTTTGTCAAAAACATTAAAATTTTCTCTATGCAAGTACATTGGGACGTTACATTGCTTTGAAATATTGCCGACGACCAGAACGTCATATCGGAAATTTTTCTCTTGTGTAAAATAGGTAATCGCTTGGGCAGGTCCTTCTTTTGTTTCTATGTTGTTCTGAAATTGGGGTATAAGCAAAGCATCCTTTTGTTGGCGCCAGGAAATAAGATCCATAACAGAAATAATTTTTAATCCATTTTTTTTTGCAAAATCAATGACTTGTTTTCCTTTTTTTATGGTTCCGTCATCATTAACTAGCTCACAAATAACGGCAACAGGAGGGAGTTGTGCAAGCTTGCATAAATCAACAGCTGCCTCTGTATGACCGGAACGTTCTAGTACGCCGCCATCGCGTGCTATCAATGGAAAGATATGTCCTGGTCGGACAAAATCCTCAGGAGAACTTTGTGGATCAGCAAGATTTTTTACAGTATGCGTTCGATCGTCAGAAGATATACCCGTGGTAATCCCATGTTTGGAATCAACAGATACAGTAAAAGCAGTTCCATGCATTGCTTCGTTTTCGGATACCATGAGATTGAGACCAAGTTTGCGTGCATTTTTGTAAGGCATGGGTGTGCAAACAATCCCGGAAGTATAACGTATAATAAATGCCATTTTTTCTGGAGTACAGTGTATCGCAGCAAGAACCAGATCAGCTTCATTTTCGCGATCAGCTTCATCCATAACGACGATAATCTCTCCTCGTTTAAAGGTTTGGATGATTTCAGTAATTTGTTGTTCTTTAAGTGACATCATTTTTTCCATATCTTGCTTTGCCTATTTGTCCTCTATCGCGTAGATAATGGTCCGCTAAAACACATGCTACCATAGCTTCGCCTATCGGAACAGCACGAATTCCTACACAAGGATCGTGCCGACCTTTCGTTAGAATGGTTGTTTCATTTCCATCAGCATCAATGGAAAGCTGTTCTACCGGGATTGAAGAAGTAGGTTTCACTACAAATCTTGCGATTATTGGTTGTCCAGTAGATATGCCACCTAAAATGCCACCAGCGTGATTTGAAAAGAAACATGGAAAACCATGATCATCTATTTTCATGCAATCAGCATTTTCTTTCCCTGTCATGGATACGGATTGAAAACCTTCACCGATTTCTACTCCTTTTACGGCATTAATTGACATCAGCAATGCAGCTATATCCTGATCAAGTTTTCCGTAAACAGGAGCTCCTAATCCTGCAGGTACATTCTCTGCGACCACTTCAATCACAGCGCCGATAGAGGATTTTTTCTTGCGAATTGTATTGATATATTCCTCCCATAGCGGAACTATTTGTGAATCTGGAGAAAAAAATGGATTTTTATTTACCTCATTCCAATCCCAATGAGAGCGATTGATCTTATGTGGTCCAATTTGTATGAGGGCTGCACGAACAGAAAGGTTAGGAATGATCTTGCGTGCTAGAGCGCCAGCTGCGACTCGAGCCACTGTTTCTCTTGCGGAAGAGCGTCCTCCTCCGCGAGGATCACGTATTCCGTATTTGACGTCATAGGTGTAATCCGCATGTCCAGGTCTATATTTTTGGGAAATTTCTTTATAATCCATAGAATTCTGGTCAATATTCTCAATTGTCATTGCAATGGGTGTTCCGATTGTTATGAGCGATTTTCCATTGTCTTCTTCTAAAAATCCGGACAATATTTTGACAATATCATTTTCTTTTCTTTGGGTAACAAAGCGAGAATTTCCTGGTTTTCGTTGATCTAGACGATACTGTATTTCGTCAAGCGTAAAGCGAATTCCTGGAGGACATCCGTCAACAAGACAGCCCAAAGAGATACCATGGCTCTCTCCCCAGGTTGTGACACGGAAAAGATGTCCAAATGAGTTGTATGACAAGATATCCCCTCCGGATTGTTTTTCTCAGATGTATTCGTTGAGCAGAAAAAAATTAGCAAAGGATCAAAAGGAAATAGTGTCCTCATTCATGACTGCATTATTATTTTATCTATCGGCATTCAAATGGAAATTTTTGGTATAATAGGAGATAAATTCCGGAAAGTCTTATAAAAATTTTATTTAAGGTATTTATTGCTTCTAGATCTCAGTTAGCTCCCGCTTCCCCCTAGGATTTTTCCTTTTTAGCGCTTTTGATACTGCATTTTTGCATTTTTAAATGGCATTATACGATAACTAGCCTCCAGGCGTTCTTTCATCTTTTCAGATTTGAATTATCACGTTGCTCTAGAATAGCATTATTCGTATTTAATTCCTGCATAAGCTTTATAACCGTATCATCTGGCTATTTTGATAGTTGATCTATTATTATATTCAATAAATCGGTGTTTATATTTAAATTATATCTGAATAGGTTTTCCAAACCAGAAGACGTAAGATTTTTAGACAATAAATCCGTGACATTAGCAAATGCTTTCGAAGGATTTGTAGGTTTTTGTAATTCTTCTATATTTCCGCCAGAAGAGGTATTTATTACTGTTGTTTGAGTTTTATTTGCAGAAACCACAGGGTTACGTATCTTCTCTAGAAGATGTGTTTGTGACTGCTGTTTGAGCTATCTCCGCAGTAGCTTCTTTATGAGGTTCGGATTCTAATAAATCACAATCATTATAATAGTACGGAAGTTAATACATTAATCAAAATAAACCTTGCATTAAGTCACGAAAAAAGTGACGGAGTCTAGAAATTGGAAATTGAATTTTTATCTATTTACAATTCGTTTTTAAATTGATCCAAATCTTTGAGGAGGCTGAGATTGACAGTCTATCGATTATAATCCTTAGTCCATTCACGCAAGAGCTACTGTCTTTTATTTCGAGCTTCTGGTATACAGATGGAATTGTTAAAAAGCTTAGGGAGGTAGTAAGGGAAGATGCAGGAAAACTCAAAGTCTCTGATTGAGGGTTAGGATAAATTTAAGTCTTTGTTTTTATATTTATATTCTAGGATTTTAGGAGAAGATCTCTCAGAAATATTTTATAATTTGGTGCAAATTATGTGCCTGTAGCAGTGATGATATCGAAAAAGATATTATCTTCTTTCCATAAAGAAATTTTGAAGCATTTGTTTACTAAGACTTTCTGATATACCAGAGTATACTTCTGGTTTATGATGACATGTCGCAAGCGTATAGAATTGAGAACCATTTTCTATCCCTCCACTTTTAGGATCGGAGGCGCCATAGTAAAGTCTACGAATACGTGCAAAAGAGATAGCTGCTGCACACATTGTACAGGGTTCTAATGTTACGTAAAGATCAACTCCCGGGAGGCGTTCTTGTGATAATGTCTTACAACTCATGCGTATTGCCAAAATTTCAGCATGTGCAGTAACGTCTTTGAATTCACGAGTCCTATTTCCTGCTCGACCAATAATTTTGTTATCCAGTACAGCAATTGCTCCGACGGGAATCTCATTGCGTAGAGAAGCTTGAAGAGCCTCTTCCAAAGCGAGGGACATAAAAATATTTTTTTTATCCATAGCTATGTTTCTAGAGAAAAAATAATCAAATAACAATAGATTCCAGAATAAAATATGCTAAATCCTTATTGAGTTAATTGAGTTGGTTTGTTGGAGAAAATAGATATTGAAAAATATCTCATAGGGGGATGGATTTTTTGAAGGATATGCAGGTTGTGCAAAAGGAATTGCCGTCGGAAAGAGTAGCAAAAGTTATTGCGCGAGCCGGAATCGCCTCTCGGCGTGAGGTGGAGCGTATGATTATGCAAAAGAGAGTAAAGGTTAATGGTATTGTTCTTGATGGACCGGCGATAAATGTTACAACTGCTGATCATATCGAAGTAGATGGAAATTTCCTTCGGGAAGCAGAGAGAACGCGTCTCTGGCTTTATTATAAACCTGCAGGTCTCGTGACAACTCATTCTGATCCTGAAGGACGTCCTACTGTATTTGACAATTTGCCGACTTCTCTATCCCGAGTAGTTTCGATTGGACGGCTTGATATCAATACAGAAGGGCTTCTTCTTCTTACCAATGATGGTCAGCTTTCTCGTATTCTTGAATTGCCTGTTACCGGATGGTTGCGTGTTTACCGTGTGCGTGCTTATGGGAAGATTGATCAATCGAGGCTTGACGAACTGAGAGAAGGAATAGCGCTTCAAGGTGTGTTTTATGGAGGAATTCAAGCGATCATTGATTCTCAAAAGGGTTCTAATATCTGGCTTAAGGTAAGTCTTCGTGAAGGAAAAAATAGAGAAATCAAAAAGGTCTTTGAATCTTTGAATTTGGAAGTAAACCGACTAATTCGTATTTCGTATGGCCCTTTTCAGTTGGGAGAACTAACCGAAGGAAGTGTGAAAGAAGTTTCTGGAAAAGTATTACGGGATCAACTAGGTCCAAAGCTTCTTGAAAAAGCAAGAGTCAATTTTGATGCTCCAATTTATTCTTCTGAAACGGTGATTCAGGAAGGGGATAATACGGCTTTAAAACATATAAGAAAATCTATTAATTATCTGGGAAAAGATAAGAAACACCAGGAAAATGATAAGTTTAGCGAAAGAGAATATATCTCTCCTTCAATGCGGAGAAGGAATCGCGCTTCTAATGTTTGGATGGCGCAAGGCTCCTCGCACGCATCATCTTCGGTTGATAGAAGAAAGGAAGAGGATAATCAGGATAATCGCTCAACAAATTATAAAGGCGATCAAAAAGGAAAATATTTCAATAAAAAAGAAAAAGCGTCTTTTCACAAGAAGGGTAAACAGGGTGCTATAGGAGAAGTTTTTGCCTCAAAGAAGATAAAAAACTATTTATCTGAGAATAATCGCATGAAAAATAGAAGTCGGCGAGATGCAAATTATCGGAGGTAAATTTCGAGGTCGTTCTTTATATGCACCTAAAAATAGATCCATTCGTCCTACCGAAAGCCGGACGAAAGAGAGTCTTTTCAACGTTATTATGCATGTTTATCCCAATGCTTTGAATGCTACTCGTATGTTAGATGTTTTTGCTGGTACAGGCTGCATTGGTTTTGAAGCCTTGTCACGAGGCTGTCAGTATGTTCTATTCATAGATAATAATTCTGAAAGTTTAAGATTAATTCGCAAGAATTCTACACTCTTGAATGTGGGAAAGAGCAGTGATATTCTCTTACGGAATGCCTTGTATTTAGGGAATATTGGCGATACAAAACCCTTTCAAATTTTGTATTTAGATCCTCCGTATTGTCAAGGACTTGCTCAGAAAGCCTTGGATTCTATAGATAGTGGAGGATGGTTAGAACCTTCAGCTTTAGTCATCATAGAAGAACATATAGGAGTTGATATTTCTGTTGGACATGCTTTTAAATTTCTTCAAAAGCGTAGATATCGGGATACGCAGATCCATTTTTTTTGCTATGATCCTACATAAGGGATGGTATCATATCTACAGAGAGGTTTTTATAGGACATATCAATAGATTCATTCTTTTCTTCTGGAGAGGAAAATATGCTTCCCATAAAAGTAAATTTTTAAGCAGGACATTTAGAAAGTCCAGTTTAGGGTGATGTTGGTATTTTTATATCCAAGAAGGAGAGATATATCCTGTATTCAATAGGATTTAAGGGGAGAGAGATATGCTCCAGTTTCTTTGACGAGATTGAAAGTCAGATTCAATGCAGTGGATATTTTTTTATATGTGTTAAAAATTCTTGGGTTATAATGAGAGGTCTTATTTTATGATTTCTGATGCTATTTCAAAGGCTAATGTGGAGTATGCCGCTAAATTTGTTGATTTGGCGTTGAGAGCGGGAGCTGATTCTGCCGATGCTCAGGTTGTGTATTCTAAGGTCAAGAATTTTTCCGTTCGTTTGGGAAAAATAGAAGGGACAGGGTTATCTGAGAACAATCTTCTGTCATTGCGTGTATTTGTTGGGCGAAAAGTTGCACTGGTATCGTCTAGTAATCATGATGCTGATTCTCAACAAATCGTTGAGAGAGCTATAGACATGGCGAAAGTTTCACTGGAGAATCCTTCTGCATCTTTGGTTGATAAATCTCTTCTTGCCCATAATTATCCTGAGTTGGATATGTATGATCCGACTATCGTTCCCGATAGTGATTTGTACGATGCTGCTTTTTCTGCGGAGGAATCTGCTCTTTCGATTCCAGGGGTAAGCAATTCCTTGGGTGCCTCGTCTTCTGTTGCTGTTGGGGGATTCGGATTGGTAACGTCGCACGGTTTTACTGGTTCTTATATGAAAACACGGTTTTCCCGATCTGTCAGTGTTGTTGCAGGACAGGAAGGGAAGAGTATGGAAAGAGACTATGATTTTGATAGTTGTACCTTTTATTCATCTTTACGTTCTTCAGAAGAAATAGGTCTTCGTGCAGGGAGTTTTGCTGTACGTCGTCTTAATCCTCGCAAGATGGATACCGGTTTAAGTACCGTTGTTTTTGATCCGCGTATATCTCCTCATCTGATATCTTCTTTTATTCAAGGGATTAGTGGAGAAACGATTGCCCGTAAGGTGAGTTTTTTGCGTGATAGTTTGGGGGAAAAGGTCTTTTCTAAGGGTATAACTATTGTTGATAATCCTTTTATAAAACGTGCTTCTGCTTCTCGCCCATTTGATGATGAAGGTGTTTCGTTCGGTCCTTTGGTTTTAGTAGAAGATGGTGTCCTGCAAAATTGGCTTTTATCGAGTGCATCTGCTCGTGATCTCGGTTCTCGTACTAACGGTCGAGGTGTGCGTTCAGGCTCTTCCATGGTTGCTGCTTCTACAAATATTTCGTTAAAACCAGGAACAATCTCTTGTGAGGAGTTAATCCGGAGTGTTAAAAAAGGACTGTATGTCACTGGGATTATAGGGCAAGGTACTAATCTGATTACGGGAGAATATAGCCAAGGTGTTTCTGGCTTGTGTATTGAAAATGGTGAATTGGCGTATCCTGTTTCAGGGATAACGATTGCTTCCAATTTGAAAGAAATGTTCTCACGTATTACGCCTGCCAGTGATATAGAGTGCCATCGTGCGATTTCTACCCCAACATTGGCAGTTGATCGTGTTATGCTAGCTAGCAAATGATGTTTGATGGATGAGAATCGGATATATAACTGGAAAGATGATCTTGATATAGTCAGATCTGCGGTTCAGGGTGCTAGTGTTGTGGCGATGCGGTATTTTCTATAATATCCCAAATTTTGGTGGAAAAATGGAGGAAAATCTCCAGTAAACGATGCGGATATTGCTGCTGCTGATTTATTGCTTGAAGGGGTTGGTGGTGCATTGGTTGGCGTTGACGGAAAATTTATATCGTATAATCGCCTTCAGGTGAATCATGGAGTGTTATTTGCCTCTTCTAAACGTCATTTTTCACTCTTTTCGGGAGCATTTGACATCTTTTTGAATAGACGGTTTATGGAGAATTTTTTATGTACTGAGGGATTATAAGAGGATAATATTTAGAATATTGAGAAAAGGATTGTCATGAATAAGAAAAAAAAAGAAGAACAAGTTTTATATCTTGTTTTTGGTGGAGAATTGGAGAATCTTTCAGGGAAGAAAATTCGTAATCCTAACGATATTGATATTGTTGGGATATTTTCTAGTTACTCCAGTGCCCGTGATGCTTGGAAAGCAAAATCTCAACAAATGGTAGATAATGCGCTTATGCGTTATTTTATAGTGGATATATCGCGTTTTTCTCATTTTGATACGGAAAATATATAATATATTATATTCCCATAGGAGTTTGTATTTTTTATGCATTAGATTTTTAAAGTGTTTTTTCGGTCATTGTTTGTAGTGTATATATAAGATGGCGATAGAGTGAGTGATAGTTTGGAATGAGGAGGGAACTTCTTATTGAGTGTTTATTTGAGTCACATTCTTTTAACTGTATATCGTTGGGGCGGAATCGTTTTAGCCCCTTTTTTATCACTTTATTTGCTTTTAAAAGGATTTATAAGCGGAAAGAAGGATTCTAGAAGAGCAGAGCGTCTAGGATATTCGAGTGCTATGCGTCCCGTCGGTCCGCTTATTTGGTTCCATGCTGTGAGCATTGGAGAGACGATAGCTCTTATTGAACTCATTCGTGAAATACGTCGTCGTAAGGTTACTGTTTTATTGACGACAAAAACGATTTCTTCTGCTATTTTAGCACAGAAGCGCTTAGGGCAGGAAGTGATTCATCAATATGCCCCATTTGATGTGAAGCCTGCTCTTTCACGCTTTCTGAATCACTGGAAACCTGATTGTGTCATTTTATCGGAATCAGAAATATGGCCACTATCAGTTTGTGAATTGGCTAAGAAGCGCATCCCTCAGATTCTCGTCAATGCACGTATGTCTTCCCATTCTTTTAAAAATTGGTGCATTTTCCCAAGTTTGTCCGAAAAGATTTTTAGCAAATTATCTTTAGCTGTTGTTCAATCTGAGGCCAGTTACGAGATTTATAGGCAATTAGGGATAAGAGAATTAGTCGTATCTGGTAATCTTAAAGTAGATGTTGGGTCGCCACCGTGTGATGCAACAGTACTTTCTACATATCGTCAACAGATTGGAGAAAGATATACTTGGGCAGCAATTTCGACTTTTGAAGGAGAAGAAGATGTTGCCGTATATGTTCACGAAAAAATTGCATCTTGTCATAATATTTTGACTATTATTGTGCCTCGTCATCCTGAACGCTGTGATGCGATTGAAAAAAATCTTCTTTCCAAAGGATTGAAAGTTGCACGTCATACGCGTGGAGATGCGTTGAGCTCAGATATTGATGTTTTTTTGGGCGATACGATTGGTGAAATGGGTTTGTATCTGCGTATGACTGAAATTGCTTTTGTAGGTCGCTCTTTATTTTCAAAAGGAGGACAAAACCCTCTTGAGCCAGCTATGCTTGGTTGTGCGATTATATCTGGTCCAAATATAGATAATTTTCGGGATATTTATCAAAAGCTGGCATCTTCGGAATCTGCTTGTATAGTTCAAGATGCTGAAAAATTAGCCAATATAGTACACTTATTACTATCCAAGCCAAGGCTACGATATAAAATGATCAATAACGGTATGAGTAAAGTAGAAGAAATGCAAGGTGCTCTTGAAATTACGTTGCGAGCTTTAGAGCCCTATATTAATCCACTCATTTTTCAAGCTCGTTTATTGCCTAGGAGAATACGTATTAAGAAGACGAAGAGAAGTCTTCAATGAAAACTCTATATGGATTTTAGGAATATTGAGGATCTCTTTATTTTCGAGCATGATATAAATAGGAAAATTTTTTCTTCAAAAGAATGTGACGGAATTTAATTGTTTGTGCTTGAGTTACATATGCCAAATCCTGGCGTTTTAATAAGGTTTATAAATTCATGATTAAGGCGCCATCGTTTTGGTGGAGAAAATTTAGTTTTTATTCCTTGGTTCTGTATCCTATGTCTTTAATTTACGGTGTGGTGGTATCTTGGTTGATGAGACATGGTCGCCGTTGGGATGTTGTCGTTCCTGTTCTTTGTGTTGGGAATTTTGTTATGGGAGGAGCAGGCAAAACGCCAACTGCATTGGCACTTGCCATTGCTGCGATTGATAAGAATCTTAAGCCAGGATTTTTATCGCGCGGTTATGGACGAAAATTCAAGTTCCCTATTTGTGTTGATTTGAGTCGACACGGAGCTTTTGATGTTGGTGATGAGCCATTACTTCTTGCTCGTCAGGCAACGACTGTTGTTGCAAATAATCGGGAAATAGGGGCTCAGATGTTGATTCAAGAGGGAGTAGATATCATCATTATGGATGATGGTTTTCACTCTGCTAATTTAAAAGCAGATCTTTCTCTTGTAGTCGTGGACTCTCGTCGTGGATTAGGAAATAGATTGGTATTTCCGGCAGGGCCCTTGAGGGTTCCTCTTCCAACACAGCTTCTTTATACTGATGCTATTCTTTACATAGAAAATTCAGATAATACAGATTTTCCGGTGTTTTTTACTGCTAAGCCTGCGTACTTTTCTAGATTGAAGCCACGTTTGGAATTTGATTTTTCCAATATCAAGGTTCTTGTTTTTTCTTGTATTGCTGATACAGAAAAATTTTTTATTACTGTTAAAAATCTTGGAGCCGCTCTTTCACAATGCCATTCTTTTGGAGATCACATGCATCTGAGCGATAAGAAGATAGAATTTCTTCTTAATCAAGCTGAAAGCGAAAATCTAGTTTTAGTCACTACCGAAAAAGACGCTGCGCGCTTGCAAAAACGTCCAGGAATAGCCGAAAAACTTTTATCCAAGTGTCTCATAATTAGAGCAGATATGGTATTTCAAAATCCAGAAGATCCTTTGCATCTGATTGAGATGACGCTTGCTTTTTTCAGTAACAAAAAAAAGCAGCATATTTTTAATACGAGATAGTTCCCTCACGTCTTTCAGCTTCCAGGGAAGTTTCTGCGTCGGCATAAGGAACTTGTCTATCAACGCTCCAATAGCATAGATCATTCAAGGGAATATGCTTTCCTGTTATTGCACAAGTTACAAATGTTCCTAGACGTATGATTTCAAAATCTCCATCTTTATACCGAAGAACTGCCTCAATCTCATTATTTTTATGAAACATATTTATGAAGTCTTTCTGTATTATAGTAAGGTATGATACGGTTTTTGGTGTTTTAACGCCCAAACAGTCTCTCTATATCGGATAACTTGAGTTTAATGAAAGTCGGACGTCCATGAT
This sequence comes from Candidatus Liberibacter sp., assembly GCF_014048425.1. Taxonomy (GTDB): domain Bacteria; phylum Pseudomonadota; class Alphaproteobacteria; order Rhizobiales; family Rhizobiaceae; genus Liberibacter. The sequence continues at coordinate 12,086 of NZ_JACETX010000024.1, forward strand.
TACATTGACTGCTGTTCGGATTTCTTTCCATTTTTCTCAGTAACATATTCATCTCTTTTAATTGCATTTCCCTCCCTGCGCGAATAGAAGCGTGGCATGCTATGGTTGCGAGGATTTTTTCCGTTTTATCGATCACGTTATTTGTTGTATTATATTCTATAATTTCATCAACCAGATCTCGAAGGAATGTTGATATATCGCTGTTAGCTAAGATTGCAGGAATTGAACGAATAGCAATCGCATTCGATCCAAAGTGTTCAAGTGTGATTCCTAGTTGAAGAAGTTCCTCAGCATGCTCTATTACGAGAGAACATTCTCCTTCAAGAAGATCGATAATTTCTGGAATCAATAATATCTGTGACGTTATCCTTTGATTGTGCATGTCTTCGCGTATCTTGTCAAAGATTAGTCGTTCATGGGCGGCATGCTGATCAACAATAATTAATGCGTCAGCAGTCTGAGCGATAATGTAGTTTTGATGGATTTGTGCGCATGCCGTGCCAAGCTCATTCTGGAGAGATGTATCTTCTTGTAGAGGACTGTGATCCAAATGAGATGTTTCGGGGGGCAGTAAATCTGTAGTGGACGGAGAATTTTCTTGGAAGGAAAATTGCTGAAAAAATGAAGGCGTATCTTGAGAGATATATTTGGATAGAAATTTCCTCCCGGTGTTTTCTTTTTGGAAAGAAGAAAGCATCTTGGTAGAAAGAGAAGAAGAGGTGGCAAGTTTTTTTTGAGAAATTGATTGTTGGATACTGCTAATAATAAAATTGCGCACCATGCGTGGATACCGAAAACGGACATCAGATTTTGCAGGATGGACATTGACGTCTACTTGTTTTGGAGGAATTTCCAATAGGAGAATAATAACAGGATATCGTCCTTGAGGAATGGTTTCTGCATAAGCTGCTCGAATTGTCGCAAAAAGAAACTTATCTTGAACTGCCCTACCATTGACGAAAGTATACACTTGATTCGTCTTTCCTCGATTAAAGGTGGGAATTCCTGCATATCCTCGTAGTCTCATATCCTGGGATACTGTATCTATTTCAATTGAATTTTCGATGAAATCTTTGCCAATCACTTGAGAAATACGATCGGAAAAATTGCTGGAAGTAGATGGAAAGTCCATCATAGCACGACTGCTTCCAGTTGTTGATAGTGTGAATCGTACTGCAGGATAGGCGATTGCTATGCGTCGGATGACATCGGCGATTAAGTTGGTTTCTACTTGAGTGCTTTTTAAAAAGTTTAATCTCGCGGGTATTGTAAAAAAAAGATCTTGGACTTTTACAATAGTTCCAGGATTAATGGCGGATGCACAAATAGGTGAAATTTTATCACCAGAAACAGATATTTGTGCTCCGATTTCATTTTTAGAAGGACGGCTCATGAGGGTAAGATGAGCTACGGAGCCTATTGAAGGTAAGGCTTCTCCTCTAAAACCGAATGTATGAATATTATCAAGATCATCTGATATTTTCGACGTGCAATGACGCTGTACTGCCATACGTATTTCATCGGATGTCATGCCACAACCATTATCAGAAACTTGAAAGAAAGATTTCCCTCCTTCAGAAATAACGGTTTCAATACAGGTAGATTCTGCATCTAGGGAATTTTCGATAAGCTCTTTTATAGCAACCGATGGTCGCTCAATAACTTCACCTGCAGCGATTTGATTGATAATTTTTTCAGAAAGTCTTCTAATTTTCATGGAATCTATTACTTTTAGATAAGTTATACCTACTATCTCACTCTACAAGAGCTTGCGAAGCAAGAACACATTTTAATTCTTGATTAATAGATGTTTTGAGGGAAAAGGGCAAATTGCGAGAAAGATTTAGACTATTAAATTGATGTAAAAGAGAAACATGCTCTATAAAAAATACATTATTCAATATCGTCACTTAACATAGGATTATTTTCTTTTGATAATAGAGATGCTATACGACAGAAATCTTCTACGGCAATGTTTTCGGCTCTGAGACTCGATTCTATGCCAGATCTGTGCAATAATTCCTTTCCTCCCAGTGTTTTTAGGCTTTGTCGCAGTGTTTTACGACGTTGTCCAAAAGCTTCTCGAGTGACTTTTTTAAGGGATTCTAGACAGCAAGGAATAGGCTTAAGACGTGGTGTAATATGCACAACTGTCGATGTTATTTTAGGTGATGGGAAAAAAGCCTGGGGAGGAATATCAAATACCATACGGGATTCTGTTCTCCAGCCAGTTAATACACTGATCCTACCGTAGTTAGAATCATTCTCTTTCGCTACTATGCGTTGCCCGACTTCCTTTTGAAAAAGGAGAGTTAAGGATTCCCAACAAGGTGGCCAAATAAGAGGAGTAATCCAATCAAATAATAGCCGTGTTCCAATATTATATGGAAGATTTGAAATAATTCGAATAGGGCGATTGAGATGTGAGAATTCTTTGAGATCAAATTTTAAGGCATTTCCTTGTATAATTTCTATTCTATTTGGATATCGAAAAGAAATTTCTTCCAATATTGGTAAAAATTGTTGATCTTTTTCTATAACAATTACTTTTTTCGCTCCTAATGCAAGAAGTTCTAGGGTTAAGTTTCCTGGGCCTGGACCAATTTCCAATACGGTGATACCATCCAAGGAACCTGAGGTATTTGCAATCTTCTTGATAAGATTGAGATCTAAAAGAAAGTTTTGTCCCATTTTCTTATGGGGGATGATTCCATAATGATTGATAAGCCTTTGTAGGGGATGATGTTTGTTTTTTGCAATCATTGTGAACAGATTTTTTGATATCCAAGTCGTGCACCCATCTTAAGAGCTGAAAGCAAACTATCCTCTTGGGATCCTTTTGTTCCAGCGATATTAAAAGCGGTGCCGTGATCTGGTGACGTACGTATAAAAGGAAGGCCAAGTGTGATATTTACTGTTTCATTAAAATCAAGGGTCTTCGTCGGGATAAGAGCTTGATCGTGGTACATGCATATAGCTACATCGTAATGTTGACGGGCACTGTCATGGAACATGCTGTCAGCGGATAATGGTCCTGAAATTTGAATGTTTTCATTCTGCAATTGTGCAATGGCTGGACAGATGATATTACACTCTTCAAGTCCAATATTGGCGTTTTCTCCTGCGTGTGGGTTTAACCCCGATACAGCAAGCCGTGGATTTTTTATATTGAAATACTCTTCCATAGCATGATATACGGTATGACAGGTTTCGATAATGAGTTGTTGCGATAGAGTCTGTGAAATTTTTGTAAGAGGGATGTGAATCGTAATAGGCACAGCCCGTAGTCTTGGTCCAGCTAGCATCATCACTGGTTTACAAGTCATACCTATGTTTCGTTGTACCAGCTCAGCTAAAAATTCTGTATGTCCAGGAAATTTGAAATCAGCTTCATAAAATACGGATTTCGAGATAGGATTGGTGACCATTGCCAGCGCTTTGCCAGAGAGAGTAAGAGAGACAGCTTTTTCGATAGTTGCAATGGTAGAAGGTACCGTTGCGGATTTTGGTATTCCTGCTATAATTTTGGCTCCACATGGAGAGCTTATAATTGGCAATGCATGTGTAAATATTGAAATAGCATTTGAACAATCTGTTTCGTATAGAGGGACAGTAATATTGAGTTGCTTGGCTCTAGATCTCAAGACATCCGGATCCCCGATATAAAGAAAGGGAGGAACAGCCCTGTTCTTGCGATTTAACCATGCCTTTAGAGATATATCAGGACCAATTCCAGCTGGATCTCCTTGAGTAAGGACAAGAGGGGAAGAAAGAATGAATTCTTCCATACAATATCTTCTTTCTACTGGTAGAAGTGAATATTTGCGCTTGAGCGTAATTTCTTGATATATTCTCTCGAATACTTCTCGAAATTTTTTTCGAATTTTTGACGGAGATTTTGAGCATTAAAAATCGCTCTAAGAGCAATTTCACCGTTAATTTCTCTTGTGCTACAGATTGAGTAATATTCAATGCCATTTTTAGATATGTAAGTGTCGGTTGTGCCTTTATGGGCTTTCCTGAGCATATTGATAAGTTGAGGATCTAAATCGGGTTCATGCAAACGTAGAACATTGCTAATATATACGTCGTGCATTGTAGATGCGAATTCTTCAGATTTTTCACATCCTGGAAAGTGGGAACGTGAATCTTCCGCTTCCTTTTGTCTTTTTATGAGTGCATTATTATTATTGAGTTCTTTGTGGGGTACTATAAATATAACTTTTTGTACGGTATATTCTCGTATAGTTGCCTTTCCCTTCCTTTCTCGTACAAAATCCATAAATTTTTCTTGATAATTCTTTTCCTGGATATTTGACATGAAAGTAGAGTATACAAGATGCGGCCAAGTAAGTTGTAATGTAATGAGATTTCTCCAATGTTTTTCCTCAAAGCCTTCAGATTCTAGAGATTTTGCAAATTCCTCTTTTGTCATTCCGAGTCCGTTGGCTTTATTTGCAAAATAAGCATCAATAGTATCCGAAGACACTGACATGCCATGTCGGTCTATTTCTTGTAGTTGCAAAGCTTCAGTAATGAGTTGTTCTTCGGCCATTTTATTGAGATTTTCATTTTGTATCCCTTGTCGCAAAGTCTCTGCGCGTTTGGAGACATCAACATCAGTAATGACCATACCATTTACTGTTATTCTTATTTTGCTGGAAATAGCCCACGATTCTTGTGTGCCAGATAATCCTGCTATCAATATGAAGAATGGTGCTACCATTAGACTAATATTTTTTTTACTTGAATTGAATTTTCCGAAGATCATTTAAAATCCTTGTAATTAATAAACATCATATTTTATCCCATAAGTTTAACGAATGATGCATTGATAACAATACTTTATAAGAGAGAATGATAGCACATGCTTATATCTTAGTACATATTTGAAGATACGCCCAGATTGCCGATAGTTCTAAGTCCGAGATTAGCGTTGATTCTCCAATTTCTACTCGGATTGTTAGGTATATGTTCATAAGAGATATCAAAGACAGCACAGTCATTGCGATAAGATAGTCCAAGCGAATGCACATTATCAGAGAAAATATTTTGTTTACGCAAGTTCCATGTTGAGGATGTTGTCGCAGAAAAGCTTTCGTTCAGTTTTAGTTCAAAGCTTGATTTTAGTATGTCGCGGGAGAAATACTGATTTTGCTTCGGATGATCTGTAATGTGTGTGTAACCCAAGTTGGCTGCCCATATATCATTGCTATAATTGAGATTGGCATCCATGCTGCGTAAGCCAAGTGTTTTGCTGTCGGTCAGCATTTGAACAGAAAGCATGAGATTATAAGGAGTAATTACGCTTATTGCTCCTACATAGTCGGATCTTTCATCATTAAGACCTGAATTTTCTTCTATCCCGATAACATCTGCAGATGCAAAAGAATTTTGCCCCGCCAAATGGATTGATTGTCCTATGATGCCGTGAATTGTATACAGGTTATTGAAATATCCTGTGTAGCGTAATCCTAAGTTGGTGCGAATTCCGCCTTCCATGCGATCGTAACCAGAAAATTTGTCGCGTCTAAATAAAGAATTTGAATTTAAAACAAGGCTTTGAGCATCTTCATTCGGTATCATTCCTGCGTATAATTCGTTTGTACGCAAATATAGCTGGGCTATTCCTTCTAAAACATGCCGTGATGATTTTGCAATAATCAAAAAGGGATATCGGGTTTCAATTCCTGGCGTCACCATGCTACGCATGAAAGTTTTTCGATCAGAAGAGTTATCTAAAAAATCTAGTAGTTTTATTCCTGGCATCACCATGCTACGCATGAAAGTTTTCTGATTAGAAGAGTTATCTAAAAAATCAGGTGGTTCTATCCTTGATGAGGGTGTAAAACTTCTAGTAGGAGCGTTGTGTATGTCTCCCCTTAAAGCTATGGAGGGCGTTGCGATTATACCAAGCGGTGTGATAAAGTTTTTCTTCCATTCTAATTCTGCAGATACTCGACTATTCACTCCGGAAGGAATCCAAATTTCGTTGTAATTATCGTTCGGTTTTGATGGGTTTGGGCGAGAAAATGCAGTAAGATTTCCATTAAGCGATAGTTCTCCACCTGCAAAAGACTTCGGTTCTATATAGTCATAGTCTATCAAAAAATAGATATTTCCTTGTGCAAATTGATTGTCGTCTGACGATGGAACTTGTGTTGCGAAGTGTGATGTTCGTAGATTGAGGTAGGTCTTTTCTCCGAGACCAGTAAGATAAATTTTGTTTTCTCGAATTCTACTCGAAGAATCGGTTATATTATAATTATAGGAAAAGTGGTTGTTACTTTGAACCATTCCATCCCATCCAAAGATCCAATTGGGATTGATTTCGAACTTTGCCGTTGATGAAAGCATTGCTTGATGATTTGTTGTTGTATTATCAGGCGCAGGTTTTTGATTATTGAGTGTATACATATAAGCGGCTCGTAATGTGTGTATTCCATTTCGAAAGTGTTTGCGAAATTCAAGTTCGCTAAAAATTCCTGCGGTTGGATACGGAGTAACGGTTAAAGTTGCATCTGCGCTTCTTGATATGACTTGGTAATAAGGTATTTGAAAGCCAATACCTTGTTGTGGTCCGGAATAGACGATTTTTGGAAAGAGAAATCCTGTTTGCCGGGAAATGGTGTTGTCTGGAATTTCAATGACAGGAAGATAAGCGACCGAAGTACCAAAGAGTTCAAAATATGCTTTTTCAAGACGTATAGTGTGTGTACGATCGTTTTGTATGATGCGCTTGGACTTAACTGCCCAAAAGGGAGGGAAGCTTGTTTTCGGAGAATAGCAAGCAGAGCAGGCTGTATACATACCATGGTTAAAAATGGCACGCTCTTCCCGGGCAATGCGGGTTGCACTCTTGGCAGAAAGATATGTATTATTGGGCATTTTGATGGTGAGTTCTTGTATGAATCCATCTGAAAAATTATCAGTTATATCAATATGGTTAGCATGTAAGCGATTTCCATTTTTTTCGATCAGTTCAATGTTACCATTAGCAATGATTCTGCCTGTTTTGCGGTAATACGTTATTTTATCAGAAGTCACGTAATATCCATTATACGACATTTTTACGTTTCCCACAGCAGTCGTGGTATTCGTATCGGCATTGTAGATGATTTCGTCCGACGAGAGTGTTAGTTTTTGATTGTGAGCAGTGGTCTCTTTTATTGGAAGAATGGTTTTTTTGTCATCTATTGGTTCTTGAGAGGTTACTTCATTGTTTGAAAAGTTGATAGCAATGATCAGAAAAACCCATAGAATGGCTGGGATTTTGTAATGATGTTTTTTCACCGTTATCCGTCCTCTTTTGCTAGAAGAAACGAGATGCTAAGAGACGTTGCTATGATGATTGGAACTGCTGCGGAGATAAAGGGGAGTAGAATGCCAGATTTTCCAAAGGATTTCATAATTATCGTTATGGTATACAGCACGGATCCAGAAAAAATACCCGACGAAATAAGAGCCAGATATTGTCCAGAACGACTAAATTTCAAAGACACACAAGCCGCTATTAATGTCATAGATACGAGTAAGAGGGGTGTTGTTATAAGACAATAGAACCGAGTTTCTGATAACCGACTACCAATAGATTTTGGGTTTTTAGAGAATAAGATTCTTTTGATTGTATAATAAAAAGGGATACATTCAAAAAAATCGGAATATTGCTCAAAATCATCTATATCAATGGAGACGTTGGTTACTACAGAATCTTTCAATACGGGATTTTCCCCGTATTTATACTCTACGACTTTTTTAAGCAAAATGTTTTCTTTGAAGATAGTTGCAGATTCGGCTTCCTGTCTGAGGATAATCTGGTCTTCTTTATCGAATCTTATAATGGTAACATTGAGTAAAATTTTTTCTTTTTTTAAAATTTTTTTTGCGCCAAGGATAAAGTTCTCTTGGTTGGTTCTTTTGTGAATCCAGGGAATGGTATTGGGATCGTTCATTGGATTGCTGGTATCCTCTCTCCATTTATTTTTTAAGGGAAAAGTTATATTTTCTCCGGCGACGGCGATTGGGTTGATAATTAATATTGTAAATATTCCTAATAAAAAAGAACCGGTCACAAAAGGCAATAGAAATTGCCATACAGAAATTCCTGCGGAACGTGTTGCGATTAATTCATTTTTTTTATTAAGACTAAAAAAAACAAACATGCTGATCAACAAATTGATGAATGGGATGGTTTGTTGTATGAGCAATGGAACTCGCATGATGGATAGAAGTGCGCCTTCGGAGAGGTTGTATTTCGGAAAGCTCCCCATGATAAGCTGTGTTTCGTTTAGCTGAATTATAAACATCAGCAAAATGAATCCTAATAGAAAGAAGATGGCGATCTTTATATAACATTTAAAGAAATGACACCATAGGGTGCCTGGTAGAAGAGAGGACATCATGATGGATATTTTTCTTTCTCTATATTCTCGTGGTTCCCCTTGAAATCAGGAACGTGAGCACTCCAAAGGTACAGGAGAGAAATATATATAGAAGAGGAATATAAAACGAATTTTTCCCAATGCTATATATAATATGCGAAAAACACACAAAAAATCCCAAAGAAACTGCCAAGGCTTTTATCGTAGGATGTATTTTTGCGGAGTGACGCGGAGATGTGCTTCCTCCGATAGTTGCTATTGAAATTAACCCAAATATAATGGGAAACAACCACTGCGTTAACCTTTTATGAAGTTCTGCACGATGTTCTTCTACCGTATCCTTGTACTGGGGATCTTCTAGATTGGGATTGAATAGAAAGTAAAGATCTCGATCTTCTGCTTTGATTTTGGGTTTTTGTACGGCACTTAATAGGGGAGCCATGTCTATGATATAGGAATCAAATTTAATGATTGAAATATTCGGAGAAGTAGAAGATTTTTTGTGTATCTCTCCGTCTTTTAAAGTGATAGATTGACCGTCCATATTGAGGAATCCACTGCGTGCGTAATAGATCGTATGTTCGCTAGGATTATGCGAGTTCGTCATAAAAAATCCTTTTGCTGTACGGCTAGAGGGTCGTTTT
>NZ_JACETX010000056.1 GCF_014048425.1 Candidatus Liberibacter sp.
GCGATATAGTCGAGAAGACAGGGGCAAAGATTAATATAGAGGATGATGGTACTATAAAAATAGCTTCCTCTTCTTCCGATGATATTGAGGCTGCTCGTGAAAGGATACGCTCTATTGTGGAAATGCCCGAAGTTGGTAAGATTTATGAAGGAAGCGTTGTCAAGGTCGCGGATTTTGGTGCTTTTGTGAATTTTTTTGGTTCTCGTGATGGACTTGTACATATTTCGCAGCTTTCTCCTGAGAGGGTAGGAAGAACAGGTGATGTGGTCAAACAAGGTGATAAAGTATGGGTGAAGTTGTTGGGTTTTGATGATCGAGGTAAAGTTAGGTTGTCCATGAAGGTTGTTGATCAGGCTACGGGAAAATCTATCTCTTAATTTTGTTTTTCTTGTAGGGATCTTGTTCTTATATATATATCTGTCTTTGGTTTGAGAAATAGTGTTAGAGAGTGCATTGTCGTGTAGGGAGAGTGTGCTCTTCCTTTCTCGAAAAATTATTGTTCTCGTAGATTTTTTATGGGTAAATTTGATTGGGGATTTTAAGAAAAAGATGGTTTTTGGCATTTTTTATTTTTGATTTTATGGACAAATGGAAATTTTAGTTGTGATATCGTTATTTTTGCGGAATTAGAACTGTAATTTATTAGGTTTGTTTTTTTCTATCTTAATTTTCCCTAAGATTTAAAATGATAATAGTGCATTACTGATGTGTAGTTGCCGTCTGGAAAAAAAGTAAAATATAGAATTGATGAGCGAAATTTCATATTTGTTTTGTTTATAGGTAAATTTTTTATTGTAAATCCTCATTTTTGTGACTAAATTACTATTATGGTTCATGTATAGTATGTATTTTTATTATCTTGTAATACATGTTTTTATAAATTGAGCACTATAAAATTTTTGTTTTGATTGTGAGAGAACTTTCTAGAAATTAAAGGTATTTGTATTCCCATGGTTTTTATATGGGAAAATATATTTTTGCGTTTGGTTCTTTTTTGTTTGGATGCATTTATTGTTTGTGCATTCTCATGCTGCGTATAGAGAGAGGCAGTTAGCGTAGAAGAAGGGGATGCATAGATTGGAGATGTATTTAGATGAATAAAAATTCTGTTGTTGATGGTTCTGAAAAGCTTTTAGAAATGACAGTTGACATAGTTTCTGCATATGTTGGAAATCATGTTGTTCCTATGTCTGAAATTGGGTGTTTGATTACAGATGTATATTCTGTTCTCAATAGCGCTATATCTCAAGATTCTTGTCAAGAAGCGCTAATTGTTGAAAAGCCTAAGCCAGCAGTGCCTATACGCAAGTCCGTAGAAGATGGGCGTTTATATTGCCTTGAAGATGGTATGAAGTTCAAATCTTTAAAGCGTCATCTCATGACACATCATAATATGACCCCTGAGGAGTATCGTATCAAATGGAATCTTGGAAGTGATTATCCTATGGTTTCTCGAGATTATGCCAATGCTCGTTCAAAACTTGCTAAAAACATGGGGCTTGGGCGAAGTCGTAAAAAGAAATAATTTTTCTGGATAAAAAATTTTCTTTGTAAAGTTTGTATTTTTGTTTTTTAGAATACATTAAAGTTATGTCATGCATTTAAATGCTTGTTTCTCTTCAAGATTTTCTTGTAGAATGTGTTTAATAGTAAAAGCCAACTCGGATTCAGAAATCATGGTTTTTACTACACGATTTTCTCGCTAAGAGGGATCGCTTGTTATATCTTTGAGAAAGCTTTTTGCCTTTATCCATATCTTTTGATTTGTAGCATTATTTTTTAGAGCAATACGGTTTTTATAGTGGCTGGATCAATGTTGTATTTTCCTGTGGAGGAATAGCGTTATTAAGCCTTCCCAGTGAAGTAGAAACCCGCCGAAATGCTTTAGAAGACAGTATGAATCCTCGTTCTTTAGAGCAAGGGATATGTCAAGATTTCTTGTTTTTATATGTCTCGTCTCCATTCAAAAATAAGAGTATTTTTGGTATTGATGGCGTAAAGTATACATATGGTGGTAGAGAGGAATAATGTTAGAGATAGAATCTCTCTTCAAAATTGAAGAGGCTGTGTTGCTACGAAGAAACAGGGATTCTGAGTGCAATGTAATTTTTTATGTGTGTCTTTTATTTTGTTTAAGTCGTGCCTTCTAATTTTTTAAATCGCTATTTTTTGTAAACCAGTTTTTTAAGAATCTCTCGTAGATACAGGTCAAAGCTTCAAGATCAGTGATTTCTGTATTTTCATTTATTGCGTGCATTGTTTTTCCTACGAGTCCGAATTCGATTACTGGACAGTAATTCTTTATAAAGCGTGCATCAGAAGTTCCTCCGGAAGTTGAGGATTCGGGGGCTTTTCCGGTGATTTTGTTTATGCTTTCGCTTAATGAGGATACCAGTATTTCATTCTGTGTTAAGAAGACTGGGCTTGAAGGTGATGTAAAGTGTAAAGTATAAGATGGCTCTTTGTGATTAGTATTCTGGCAGATCCTTTGTAATCCTTTGTTTGTTCGAGATCTAATTTCTGATATTAATTTTTCTTCAGTCCAGAGATTGTTAAAACGTATGTTAAAACAAAGTTTAACGTGTCCAGGGATAACATTTGTTGCAACATTGCCGACATCTATTGTTGTCACTTCAAGATGTGTTGGGGGGAAGTCAGCATTGCCTGCATCAAATTCTACGCGTGTTAATTCGTTTAATAGAGGTATAAGTCCATGTATGGGATTGTTTGCCAAATGAGGATAGGCTACATGTCCTTGTGTCCCATGGATGATGATATGCCCAGATAGGCTTCCTCTTCGTCCTATTTTAATCGTATCTCCGAGTACATGACGACATGTTGGTTCTCCAACTATGCAGGAATCCCAGCTCTCTCCTTTTTCTGTTGTCCATAAAAGAGCTTTTTTCGTTCCATTTATTGCGGGTCCTTCTTCGTCTCCGGTAATGAGGAGTGAGATGGATCCAAAGTCGCTGTATTTTTGAATAAAACGAGAAGTGGCTGCTATAAAGCAAGCAATATTCCCCTTCATATCGACAGCGCCGCGCCCGTATATTTTCCCTTCTTCAATGGTAGCTGAAAATGGAGGATGTCGCCAATCTTCTAAATTGCCAGGAGGTACAACATCAATATGTCCAGCAAACATAAAATGTGGTGATTTTTTCCCAAAGCGAGCATAAAGATTCTCCACATCTGCTGTTCCATCCTGCTGAGCAATTTGTTTTTCAATAGTAAAACCCAGTGGTTTCAAAATATTGGTAAGGACAGATAATGCTCCTCCATTTTGTGGAGTAACTGATGGACATTTTATTAATTGAACAAGATTTTCCAGGGGGTCACTAGAAATCATTTTCAATATATCTCCAAGTTATGAATTATCACGCAATAATTTGTTTATGCTGGTTTTTGAACGTGTCTTTTCATCCACTCTTTTAACTATAATGGCACAATAAAGGCTTGGTGCAATCACGCCATTTTTTAAATTTTTTCCTGCTTGGCTTCCGGGAACGACGACAGAATATGGGGGAACTTCGCCATAAGTAATCTCGCCGGTATTGCGATCTATGATTTTGGTGGATTTGCCAATAAAGACCCCCATCCCAAGGACAGATCCCTTGCGGATTATGCAACCTTCGGCGATTTCAGTGCGTGCCCCAATGAAACAGTTGTCTTCTATGATTGTTGGTCCCGTTTGTATGGGCTCAAGGACGCCGCCAATCCCCACTCCTCCAGAAATATGCGAATGGCATCCAATTTGGGCGCAAGATCCTATGCTTGACCAAGTATCTATCATGGTTCCTTCTCCAATATAGGCTCCAACATTGACAAAAGATGGCATTAAAACAACTTTTGGACCTATGTAGGCAGAGTGACGGACTATGGCTCCAGGAACAGTTCGGAAGTTCCCTTTTTCGAAATCGCAAGTTTCCCATCCATCAAATTTCAGAGGCACCTTATCCCGCCAAACAGAAAGCCCGGGGCCGCCTTCGATATTTTTTAAGGAATAGAGTTTAAATGATAATAGAATAGCTTTCTTAATCCAATGATGTGTGATCCAGTTTCCACTATCATCACGGGATGCAACGCGTATATGTCCATGATTCAAAAGATCCAAGGTAGCTAGAACAGAATCGTAAATTTCTCCTCTGGTTGAGGAGTTTATAGAGCTAGATTCCTCAAAAGAGGCATTAATGATTTTTTCCAAGTAGGCGACGTTGTATGCGTTCATAAGAACATATTCCTTACTTTCGACAAGATACATGCCGTTCGTAAAATTCGAATGGAAAAATCCTGTTAATACGGATTATCCTGTTTAAGTGGGGCGGAGTTCGCTTTCTCCCTATCCCTTACAAAGGAGGAAATTTTTTAAGATATTTCCAGTTCTTTTCGAATTTTCTTTGCGGTTAATTCCAAGGTTTGGAAATCTTCGACTTTTGTCTTTTTGTGATGAAAATCATTTCCGCACTCACCTTTACAAGGTATGATGTGAAAATGTAAATGAAAAACGGTTTGGCTTGCAGAAACTTCGTTGAATTGCATAATTTTTATGCCGTCTGCTTGTAAGGCTTTTTTACAAGCTATCGCAATTTTTTGGACAACGGGTATCACTTTACAGAGAGTATCTTGTGTGGCGTCGAAAATATTTCTTGCAGGAGCCTTTGGAAGGACTAAGACGTGTCCTGTGCAATGAGGCATGACATCCATTATGGCGATCGTATCTTCGTCTTCGTATACGCGATGTGCGGTTGCTTCTCCGCGTATAATTTTCATAAAAATATTTTTTTCATCGTATTTCTCTGGAGCATCACTTTCTACCATAATGTTTATTCCTTGGATTAAAATAAAATATTGACGATTCAAAAAAATTCATCCTGAAGTCTAGTCTAATGTAATTGAAAGCAATACTTAATGCAAATATTTGCATTTCTATGTATGAGATACATTAATCATGATGTTTTTATATGTCTTGCAAGAGGATTCCTATGGAGCTTGTTAGATTTTTTCAAATGATGTATTAATAATTTAAGGGAGATTGACTTGATTTTATGCTGAGTCGAGTGTATCTCCGAAGAATATTTCACACGCAAGGTTTAGAGTTGTCAGCTGTAGTTGATGATTTTCCGGTGGTGTACAGTGTTTTTAGCAGTGTCATTCACTATCTTGCGGAGGTCAAACCGGATATAAAATAAAAGGATTTCGAGCCATGGCGCTTCCAAATTTCACTATGCGACAGCTCTTGGAGAGCGGTGTCCAGTTCGGTCATCGGAGTCGTTTCTGGAATCCAAAGATGAAACCTTACATTTTTGGTGAACGGAGTAAGACGCATATTATAGATCTCTCGCAGACTGTTCCCATGTTGCATAGGGCGTTACAAGTTGTTTCTGATACTGTATCACGAGGTGGTCGTGTTTTGTTTGTAGGAACAAAGCCTCAGGCTTCCAGTTTT
>NZ_JACETX010000042.1 GCF_014048425.1 Candidatus Liberibacter sp.
TACAAGTTGTTTCTGATACTGTATCACGAGGTGGTCGTGTTTTGTTTGTAGGAACAAAGCCTCAGGCTTCCAGTTTTGTTGCAGAAGCTGCTAAACGTTCCGCTCAGTACTATGTTGATTCTAAATGGTTTGGTGGAATGATTACGAATTGGAAGACTATTTCTAATTCTATCCAGCGATTGAGGAAGCTTGATGAGGTCATAGAAAAAGAAAGTCAGGGATTGACAAAAAAAGAGCGTTTAAACATTGAACGCAAACGCGACAAGCTCGAAAGGGCTCTGGGCGGCATTCGTGATATGGGCGGACTTCCTGATTTGATGTTTGTTCTAGATACAAACAGGGAGAGGCTTGCTGTTGAAGAGGCTCGTCGACTACGGATACCTATAGTAGCCGTGACTGATACCAATTGTGATCCTGATCGTATAGACTATGTTATTCCAGGAAACGATGATTCTTCTCGGTCGATTGCTCTTTTTTGCGACCTTATCGCGTCGGCAGCTCTTGATGGGCTGGCTCGGCAGCAGAGATCTTCTGGAAAGGAGGAGATTGGATCTTCTGAGGAATTGAGCCATCATTTTGAAGAAAAAGAAAACAAAGAAGTAAAAGAAGATAAAGAAGAGAAGAAAGAGGATGTTGTTAGCTGATGAAGTCCTTTTTTGTGGTTTTTATTTAGAAAGAGATTTGTTGCATGAGTGAAATATCTATTCTCAAGGTAAAGGAATTACGCGAGAAGACTAGTGCGGGTTTTGGAGACTGTAAAAGTGCCCTTACGGAAGCTAACGGGGATATGGATTTGGCGATTGAATTGCTAAAAGCCAAAGGAATGTCGAGAGCGCAAAAGAAGACAGGAAGGGAGGCTTCAGAAGGTTTGATAGGAGTCTCTCATGATGGTTATGGGAAGGCGTCTGTTGTAGAAGTGAATTCTGAGACTGATTATGTGGCGCGTAGTAGCGACTTCCAGGATATTGTTCGAAAAATTGCTAAAATCGCCCTTTCCACGGATGGTTCTGTTGAGGAAGTTCTGTCTGCGCCGTTTGATGATACTGGGATTGTTGTCAAAGATGGGATTAAGGCTGGTATAGCGATTATAGGGGAAAATATTAGTCTACGCCGTTCGTCTGTCCTTTCTGTAGGAGAAGGTGTGGTCTCCTCTTATGTGCATGCAGCTATTTCGGAGGGGATTGGTAAAATAGGTGTTCTTGTCGCATTGAAATCTTCTGGTGACAAGGAGAAGCTTTCTTCTATTGGAGTCCAGATTGCAATGCATGTGGCGGCTTCTTCTCCGTTGGCAATTTCTTCTCAGAGGCTTGATTCTTCTATCGTTGATCGGCGGCGTGCTATTTATGTTGAAGAGGTCCGTGATTCTGGTAAGCCAGAGAATCTTGTTGAAAGAATAGTAGAAGGTAAGATGCAAAAGTTTTTCAAGGAAGTTGTGCTTTTATCTCAGGATTTTGTTATGAATACAGATCAGACTGTATTTGATTTTTTGAAGGATTCTGAGAAAGAAATTCATGCGTCTATTGAAATTGTTGGTGTTGTTCATTTTGCGCGATAAAGTAGACTAAGCAAGGAGATGGATAAGTCCTTGTTTTTGCTGTTGGTATCGGTTTTTTTTGTGGAGAGTGACAGGATTTCCCTGCGTTTTCCCTGTATAATTTTAATTAGAGAGAAACAATTGTCAGGTCTTCCCTATAAACGCGTTCTTTTAAAGGTTTCAGGTGAAGCGCTTGCCGGTGATTTGGGTTTTGGGATAGATGTTAGCGCAGTTGATCGGATATGTTCGGATATAGCAGAGGCATCTTCCAAAGGGGTTGAGATTGGAGTTGTCGTAGGTGGGGGCAATATCTTCAGAGGAATCGGCATTTCAGGTATTGAGCGTTCTGTCGGCGATTCTATGGGTATGTTGTCTACAGTTATTAACGCGTTGGCGTTAGATTCTTCCTTGCGTAAGATGAATGTTCGAACAGTAATTTTGTCTTCCATATTTATGCCGCAGATTTGTGAGATTTTTTCGCATCGTAGTGCGATGTCGTATCTTTCTCAAGGATTTGTCGTGATATTTTCTGGAGGGACGGGAAATGCTTTTTTGACTACAGATTCGGCGGCTGCATTGCGGGCAATTGAAATAGGGGCGGATGCAATCTTCAAGGGAACTCAGGTAGATGGTGTATATTCTAGTGATCCAAAGAAAGATTCGTTAGCTACGCGGTTTGAATCTTTGACGTATAGTCAAATTATTGAAAAAAGATTGGAAGTTATGGATTTGGCTTCTATCATTTTGGCTCGAGATAATTCTGTTCCTATAGTTGTTTTTTCCATTCACTCTCCGAGAGAATTTTTAAAGGTATTATCAGGATTAGGGCGTAGAACCATTGTATCTGGAAAATAATTTTCTAGTTTGGCAAGTGGTTTTTATTAGGATGGAAGTAGATTATGTGTCAAAATATTAATTTAGAAGTTCTCAAGAAACGTATGGATGAAGCTGTTTCTTTTTTTAAGAAGGACATGATGACTTTGCGTACGGGCAGGGTATCTTCGTCTATTCTTGATCCGGTGAGGATTGATGCTTATGGATCGCGTATTCCTCTTAATCAGGTAGCAAATGTTGTTGTTATGGATTCGCGAACGCTTTCAGTATCGGTTTGGGATAGGTCGATGGTTTCAGCTGTGGAGCGAGGTATCCATGAATCCAGTCTTGGGCTAAATCCAATTGTTGAAGGTCAGATTTTGCGAATACCGGTGCCTGAAGTCACTGAGGAAAGGCGTTTGTCTCTTGTGAAAGTTGCTCAGAATTATCTTGAGAAGGGTAAGGTTTCTATTCGTAATATCCGTCGCGATGGTATGGATATTTTGAAAAAATCCAAGAAGATTGGTTCTATTAGTGAAGATGATTTTGGAGTTTTGGTGGCAGAAATTCAGAAAATAACAGATGCAATGATAATAGATGTTGATGTTTTTTTTGAAGAGAAAAAAAAAGAAATTCTAAATTTTTGATATATTGTTGAATACTGTATTTTTTCGTGATTGTATCATATATGGCATCTTTATTAATTCCTGAGCATGTTGCTATCATTATGGATGGTAATGGGCGCTGGGCTATTGAGCGCAATCTCCCTCGTTATAAAGGGCATCACAGAGGCATTTATGCGATGCGAGAGGTGGTTCTGGCTGCGGGTGAAATAGGAATAAAAAATCTGACGCTTTTTGCTTTGTCGAGAGATAATTGGCGTAGGCCTGATTCTGAGATATTAGAGCTGGTTAAATTGATCAAGGGTTTTTCTCAGAAAGGACTTGAGACTTGTGAAAAAAATAACGTGAAAGTTCGTATTATAGGTGAACGTACGAGTTTAGATGAGGATATCGTTCTGTTATTGAAAGATGCAGAAGAGCGGACACGATTTAATACGGGACTGAAGTTATTTCTTGCATTTAACTATGGATCGCGTGATGAGATTGTTCGAGCAGTGAAGGGGCTTTCTCAGGATATAGAAGCAGGGATTATGTGTTCACGAGATATAACTCCTTCTTTAATTTCTGCTCGTTTGGATACAGCTAACGTTCCGGATCCTGATCTTATTATTCGCACAGGTGGTGAGGAGCGTTTGTCTGATTTTTTGCTGTGGCAGGCAGCTTACTCTGAGTTTGTTTTTATGCCCGAATATTGGCCCGATTTTTCAAGGAAGTTATTTTTTTCTGCGGTAGAGCAATATGGGCTTCGTGATAGAAGGTTTGGTGGATTGTCAAAAAAGAGACGAGAGTTGGTTGAATGTCCCGGGAATTAAGGCTGAGAATTGTCTCTGGATTCGGGATTGCTTGTGTGTTTTTTTTGGCGGCTTGGATAGGGGGATGGTGTTTCCGCTTTTTTTCTGTGGTTATAGGACTTCTTGTTTATTACGAATGGTCCAATATTACGAAGTCGTCCTCTGTGCTGAATTGGAATAAACACCTTTTAGGATGGTTTGTTGTTTGTTTTTCGTCTTGTCTTGTTTTTTTTGGTTTTTTAAAGATAGCTGTTTTCTTTCTGGTTTTATATGCTGTTTTAATTTTTCTTTTTTCTTTCTCGCAAAGTTGTGGTTTTTGGATTCCTTTGGGAATTCTTTATTCTCAATTGCCATCGGTTGCAATGGTTTCCCTTCGAGGAAATGATTTTGAAGGTTTCGCCATTATATTTTTTATTTTTATTGTTGTTTGGGTTACCGACGTTTCTGCGTATTTTATTGGTCGTGCCATCGGCGGTCCTAAGATGGCCCCTGGGATTTCTCCAGGAAAGACTTGGTCTGGAGCTTTGGGAGGATGTGCATTTTCTATTGTTGCCGGAGCAATTATATCGTCTTACTTTTTCTTGGATTGTTTATGGATATTGATAATTCTTTCTGTCGTTATATCTGTATTCTGTCAATTGGGAGATCTTTTTGAATCTTTTGTCAAGAGATGCTTTGGTGTAAAGCAATCAGGGTTTTTTTTGCCGGGACATGGAGGGATAATGGATCGAGTTGATGGATTGATTATTGCGTGTCTCGGTGTTTTTATGATTGCCTTTGTTTTTGGAGAGGTGATAGGAAATAAAGGAATTTCCTTGGCGGAGATTATTGCGAATAATATGATAGGGATATAGACTTATTGATTTCTTATAAAGGGGCTGGAGGGATATGGTCTTTAATTTTTTAGGTTATGTTTTTTCATTGGCGGAAATTTCTTTTGTAATAATTTTTATGCATGAACTTGGACATTATATAGTAGGTCGTTTATGTGGCGTGAAAGTATTGTCTTTTTCTATAGGTTTTGGACCGGAAATTATTGGTTTTACAAGTTCTTCTGGTGTCCGTTGGAAATTTTGTTTAATCCCATTGTTAGGATACGTTCGTTTTTCAGAAGATAAAGAAGATAAATGTTCTTTATTTAGGGTGGCATTATGGAAAAAGTTTTTGGTTATTGCTGCCGGTCCAGTGGCAAATTTCGTTGTAGCTACATTGATTTTTACATTTATTTTTTGCAAATATGGTATACCACCAATGCAGTCAGATGTGGTTGTTACGAAGGTATTATCTGAAACTCCTGCCGCTATTGCGGGGATAAAGCCCGGGGATCATATTTTGTCTCTTGATGGGAATGAGATATCATCTGTTTCGGAATTTTTTGAGAATATGAAAAAGCATTCTGCACAAGAAGAAGCTGTTTTTGTATTAAAGCGTGATAGAAAAGATGTTTTAGAGATAAAAGCAACACCTATTCTCCGTGATGTTGTCGATGATTTTGGCATAAAAAGATCCAAAAAGCCATTTATAGGTATTGTCATTTCTCAAGACATGGGAGAAAAGACCGGCACAATTTTGGAGGCTTTTTCCAGAAGCTTGAAAGAAGTAGGAATGAAGTCTAGAGATATACTTGGTAGTTTTTTCTATCTATTTTCGAAGTTTGATTCGGTGTTGGGTCCTATAGGTGTGGTAAAAATTACGAAAAATATGTATGATTCGGGATTCGATAGTTCTTTATATTTTATGGCTTATTTTTCATTAGTTGTTGGTTTAACAAATCTGATGCCTATTCCAGTTCTTGATGGTGGACATTTAATGTTTGTTCTCCTGGAGATGCTGAGGAAAAAACCCCTGGGAACTCTCTCCGAAAAAATTGTTACAGGAATCGGGTTAAGTATTATTCTGATATTGTTTATTATTGGTGTTTGTAATGATGTTTTCCGTTTATAGGTTGGTTTTATAGATTTTATGATGGGTAAAATTTTGTGTTTTAGACTGCAAGTGGGACAAGAAGAGCTATAGGCGGTGTTTTTTGTGTTTTGAGACGAGGTAATGGTGGTGATGAGAGTGGATAGGATAAAATATTTAAGCAGGTTGCATCAGTGGTTAAGTTTTAGGAGATGTTTTTTTTTTGGACTTTCTCTTATGAGATTTTTTGTTCTTATTTTTGTCATTCCTTGGTTACTTATTGCATATGAGGCAAACGCAGCGGTTGTAAATAGTATCAAAATTCAAGGTGCCTTTCAGAATGATGAAAAATCCATTGTTTCTCGACTGACTATAGTTCCTGGAAAGTTTTTTTCTGATGATGAAGTCAATAATTCTGTAAAAAAACTGTATTCTACAGGATATTTTTCTGATGTGAAAATACAGCTTTTAAATTCGGATCTTATTGTAACCGTAGTGGAGAAAAAAGTTATAAATCAACTGATTTTTAATGGAAACGAACATATAAAAGAAAATATCTTGCAAAATATGGTTCTTTCTCGTCCTACCGGTCTATATGACAAGTATCTTGTTGATACCGATATAGCTCAGATCAAAGCAGTATATGCGCAACAGGGTTATTCAAATGTATCTGTTGATTCTCAAGTGCGTCCGGTAAGTCCTGGAAGAATCGATCTTTCTTATTCTATAAAAGAAAATATTAGGGAAAGAATCAATAAAATTAGTTTTATGGGGAATAAGGCTTATTCCAGTTCTAGGCTAGAGAGGGTCATCTTTGCGCGAAGATCTAATGTTTTCTCGCGTTTTTTCGGAGGATTTGATCTTCCTAACGATGAAAGATTGGCATTAGATAAGAATCTTCTTCGTAAATTTTATGACGATAGAGGTTATGCGGGTGCGCGCATTGATTCTCAAGAGGTTCTTCATGATAAACAGAATAACGGCTATCACTTGATTTTTAAAATTGAAGAAGGTGGAATTTATAGAATTGGCAATGTTGTTGTTAGATCAAGTTTAAAAGGTATAGATGGGGATGAACTGGTTCGGTTTGTTCAGAGTCGTTCCGGTGATTTGTACAGTACTCGGAACATTGAAAAGACAGTTAAAAGAATATCAGAGTATTTTTATTCTATGGGAAGGTCATCTGTTGGTGTAACATCGCAGATTAATCGAGATTTTAAAAAGAACACGGTTGATGTCGAATATTTTATTGATCAGAAAGATCCTCTTTACATAGATCGTATAGAAATTAAAGGAAATTATTCTTTGCGTGATTATTTGATTCGGCGTGAGCTGAATTTTAACGAGGGTGATTCAGTAAATGAAGATATGTTTGAGCAAGCTAAGCTCCGTTTGATAAGGACAGGTTATTTTTCTAGTGTTAATTTTTCAAAATCACCGACAAATATGCCTAATCATATTATCTTGAGTATAGAGGTTGGAGAAAAGAAAGCAGATGAGTTAAATCTAAGTTTGAGCGTTGCCAATAGTGGGACATTGAGCACGTCTGATGGTGGATTCGGTATAACTAGGCGTGATTTTCTAGGGAGAGGATTGATTTTTTCTGCTAATGCTTCTTTCCCTCTTGATTTGAGTTCGGTACAAGGGGGAATAGGAATTGTAGATCCGTATTTTTTAGGAAGCCGTGTTTCAGCTGGTTTTAATTTTTATAAATCGCAGACTAGAGAACTGTTTGTGCAAGAGGATAATAGGGGTTCTTCTTTGTCTTTTGGGATTCCTATAGTCGAAAACCTGTCAACAAAGTTCAGTTATAATTATAATCAAAGAACGTCTAAAACCACAAACAACGTAGCTTCTTCTGCGGCATATCAAGATTTAATTAATAGGGAAAACTACATTACATCATATGCTTCTCAGGACATTATATATAATACACTAGATGATGTTGATATGCCACGTGATGGTTTATGGTGGAGAATTGGACATGGTCTTGCAGGTTTAGGAGGAGATTCAAAGTACTATAAATTGACTGGATCTATGAAATATTGCCATCTTTTAGAAGATAATTTGGATGTTGTGGGTTCTATAAGCATTAATTCTGGATATTTGGTTCCTACAGAAAAAAGTGGTGTAAGTATTGTTGATCAATTCAAGATAGGTCCCAAGATCATTCGAGGATTTGAGGAGGATGGAATAAGTCTGCGTTTAATGGGAGGAGAATCCATTGGAGGAAAGGCTTATTTCGCAGCGAAAGCGGAAGTTGATTTTCCATTGCCTATTTTCCCACAGAGATTGGGTGTTCGAAGTTCGTTTTTTGTTGATTCTGCTACTCTTTACGGAAATGCTATTGCTATTCCTGCACAAGGACTTCCTTTGCAGGGGGAGAATGATTCTTCCTTGCGGCTTTCTGTTGGTGCAAATGTTGGCATGAAGATGCCGCTAGTAGGAAAGATCGGTGTATATTATGCTTTTCCTTTATTAAAAGAATCGGAAGATAAGACGAAGGCTCTTGGATTTTATATAGGCTGGTAATTGTATTGAGATAAAATATGGTTTTTTTTTTGAAGAATTCAAAGGCTCTTTTTGATGAAAAATATGAGTTTTTTTCGCCGAATAAAGGAGTGCCACTTGCGAAATTGGCGCAAACCATCGGAGCTATTTTATCCGATAAGGCTTTCAGTGAACGACTTATTTTTTCTCTGTCATCAATCGCGCAGGCGTCTGAGGGGAAGCTTTCGTATATTGTTTCGCGCAAGTACCTTGAAGATATTAAGACTTGTAGTGCCTCTGCCATTGTTTGTCATCCGGATATGAAATCCTTTGTTCCCAAGCATATTCCTTGTTTATTATCAGATATGCCTGATATTGCCTTTGCGATTGCAGGATCTATTCTATATCCAGAAGCGATGCGTCCAAAGCCGATTTCTTCGGAGATAGGAAGAGTATCTCCTATGTCTTTTTTGGACAAGGATGTTAGGCTTGAAGAAAACGTTACCATTGAGCCGATGGCAGTAGTGGGATCTGGCGTTGAAATAGGAATGGGTACGTATATTGGACCAGGAGTGACTGTCGGTTCAGGAGTGAAAATTGGACGTAATTGCAGCATTGCGGCTGGAGCAAGTGTATTTTCGGCTTTTATTGGTAATGATGTCATTTTACATGCGGGGGCAAGAATTGGTAGTGACGGATTTGGATATGCTCGGGATATATCGGGCATTCATAAAATAGTTCAAATCGGTCGAGTTATTATTCAGGATAAAGTTGAAATTGGTGCTAATACTACCGTTGATCGAGGTGCGATGGATGATACCATAATCGGAGAAGGTACAAAAATTGATAATCAGGTGCAAATAGGTCACAATGTTTACATAGGTTGTGGATGTATTATTGTAAGTCAAGTTGGAATTGCAGGGTCTGCTCGTATAGGCGATAATGTTGTTATAGCAGGTCAGTGTGGTATTGCGAATCATGTCCATATAGGTGATGGCGTACAGATTGCAGCTAAAAGTGGTGTTCTTAATGATCTGCCATCAGGTGGGAAATATGGTGGTTTCCCAGCTCGTCCTATGATGGATTATCTCCGTTATATTGTTATGTTAGGTAGATCGAGTAAGAATTTTATTAATAGGGTAAAGGGTGAAAATGACTGGTGAGGGTACATGTCTGGATGCAATAGATATTGTTGATATGATGAAATTTCTTCCTCATAGATATCCTTTTTTACTTGTAGATAAGATAGTGAATATTCTTGAGGATGATTCTGCTGTAGGGATCAAGAACGTTACTTTTAATGAGCCCCATTTTAAGGGACATTTTCCGGGTATGCCAGTCATGCCTGGTGTTTTAATCCTTGAGGGTATGGCACAAACAGCGGGTGCTATTTGTGCTATTAGGAATAATTTTAGTAAGCATGAACCGCCTTATCTTATGTCAATTGAGCAAGCTCGTTTTCGGAAGCCTGTTGTGCCCGGAGATCGTTTGGAGTTTCATGTACAGAAGTTGCGCAATCGTTCTCATTTTTGGAAATTTAAATGTCTTGCGAAGGTTGATGGCTGTACTGTCGCTGAAGCAGTGATTTCCGCCATGGTTGTTCGGGGGAAAAAAGGCAAAATATGATCTCAGTTCTTGATGCTCCTTTCATCCATCCAATGTCTATGGTGGAAGAAGGAGCTAAAATAGGACTAGGTAGCTTTATTGGTCCTTTCTGTAGGGTAGGTCCGGAAGTCGACATTGGGATTGGTGTTGAATTGATATCTCACTCCGTAGTGATGGGAAAAACTTCGATTGGGGATTTTACCAAAATTTTCCCTATGGCAGTGATAGGAGGTGATACGCAGAGTATCCGCCATAGTTTTTTGGAAACGGAATTGTTTGTCGGGAGAAAATGCGTAATTCGTGAGGGTGTTACGATAAACAGGGGAACAGTTGAATATGGTGGAAAAACAGTTATAGGCGATTGTAATTTTTTTTTGGCAAATTCGCATGTGGCACATGATTGTAGACTTGGAAACAATATAGTTTTATCCAACAATGTTATGCTTGCAGGGCATGTAATAGTCGGTGATGGTGTGGTGTTTAGTGGAGGTTCTGCTGCGCATCAATTCACACGTATTGGACACCATGCTTTCATAGGAGGACTTTCAACGGCTCTTTATGATGTGATACCTTATGGTATATTAAATGGAAATCCGGGAACTATTCGTGGGATTAATGTTGTAGGCATGAAACGTGCAGGGATGGATCGCGATAGAATTTTGCGTGTGCGATCAGCTTATCAGGAAATTTTTCAAGGGAAAGATTGTATATACGAGAATGCAGAAGTTGTTCGTGAAAAGTATTTTGATTGTCAGGAAGTTTTAGATATCGTGAAATTTATTTTTTCCGATCGCAAACGCGCTCTCTCCAGTGTATATTCCGTAAAGCAATAGGGATCAGATTATGGGGCGTTTGCTTGTTATCGC
>NZ_JACETX010000043.1 GCF_014048425.1 Candidatus Liberibacter sp.
GGGTAATATATCTTGTATCTTGGAGCTTATAGCCTTGAGATCAATGAGATTGTCTTGAAGCGTAGAGGAGCCAACGGCTCTTAGAATAGTAGCATCTGGGTCTATGACTTCTTGAAACCATGCAGTACCTGAAGATTTATAGCTGTACCAACTGCTCCCTACACACCTCCAAGTCTTAGAAGCTTCCTCCTCAGTTAGGCGTCTGGAATAACCATCATTACCCCCCATATACCCGCTACTATCTTCACCGGGGAAATACCAAGAGCACTCAGTGGTGAATTTGTAATTTCCATCAGGTAGCTGGTAACGGGAAAGACCATAGTTGTTCATAGGCATCAAGACCGTTCGTCCTTGCAACAAAGAAAGAACTTCTTGAGGCGTTATGGCATTGATATTTTTCCGCAAAGACGATGCAGGATCAAGCCATTCAATGAGCTTGATGCCGTTAAAGAGAAGATCCCCGTTCGGGCTGATGTTGATAGCACCCTTTAGTATCTTGGAGCCGTCTTCTAGGGTGACAACGTTGCCGATTTTAAGCCAGTCGGGGGTCTTGCGGATTCTTGCCGTCACAGCCCCCTCAGAATTGACAAAGTTAATATTGCACGTAGAAGAATTGGGAGTTTGGCGTGCAACCAAATCCCCTTCCTTCCCTTTAGACAGCGAGACAAGATCGGAAATTAACTTGCGTGTTTCTTCGTCAAGTGATCCTCCACCCTGCTGTTGCTGTGGCACATCTGGTACACCAGTTTTCTGGGTCTTGGTTGGGACAACAGCTAACGGTGAGCTTTTCCAACTCTCTAAGACAACCTTAGCTCCCTCCTCTACTGGATTAATGATGTAGACAACACCACCAGCCCCGCCGCCTAGACAATCCAAGGTGTAGTCGACATCCTCGGTTAGAACCCTCTCAGACTGCCCTTCCTGAACAGTGACTCTGAACCCCTTTGTGGTATCGTAAGGAAATTCATAGTGACTGATACCGTTGATAGCTTTGTATACTATACGTCTGCTCATTCTTAATATCCTTTAACTGTCGGTGACCGATGGGGGAACACAGAATCCTTGTTCCAAAAAAAGCTCCTGCCTCTTCGCTCTTGCCTTTTTTGCTTTTCGCTCGTGTAATCGGGGTTAAACCAATCCATCATCTTGCCGTACAAGAGATGCTCATAGGGGGCGTTGGTGTACCACATGTTCATGAAAGGCGTGATGTGCCGAGTTGTTTCGCCTAAGGTCTGTCCTATACCAGCTTTGCCTTTGATGCCTTTTGTGAGAGAAGATGCAACATTGCTTGCTATACCAGGAACAGCCCCCATAGCAGAGGTTGCACCTTTCCCCTCAAGAAAGGGCATGAACATGTTCAAATGAGGCACCAACGCACCGTTTCCTAAAGTGCCTTTTTTGATGGCTTCCACAGCGTTAGGATCTTCCCCTCTTAAAAGAGTTTTGATGACTTCTGTCCCTATACCTGCCATTGCTGTAGTGACCGCAAAAGAACCCTTAATGTTTTTGATGTTTAAACTTGATCCTTCGGGCATCTTTCCAGATTCAGGAAGATCTTTCATGTGCGTGAAATACAAACCAAAAGGAGTGACATGAAACTGAAGAAGCATACGAAGAGCTTCTCCTTGCAACGTTCCTGCTTTGTAGGTCAACAGCCCTAATCTATATTGATCACGCAACGAGGAACTCGTGGCTCCTCGCAATGCCGTCTGCACTTTACCGGATATCAGAGCATTGACCTTGTTCGCTACTTTGTTCTTAAGCCCTTGAGCTTCTTGGAATCTCACTTCTTCTATGCTTTTCTTGAGACCTGCAACATATGCTTCCGAACGCTCTTTGCCTTTCTCGGCCAATGCTTGCTTCTTGTCCGCTAGAACCTTCTTGAGCTTTTCAACTTCTGAGTATTTATGGGCATAGTCGGCGGACAAACTCTCTTGCCTACCACTCCGATACGTGGGGCTTTTCGTCTCCTCCAAGGTGGCAAAAAGTTTGTTCCTTTTGGCTAAAGCTTTAGAAGGGATGACATCTCTTCTTTCGGTCTGGGTTGCAATATCAGCGTTGAGCCTGTCTCTCTCTTTCCCGAGAGTTTTAACCTTTTTCTTGAATTCTTTCTCTTTTTGAGCAACGGTAGCGTTGTGCTCTTGTAACTGAGCGTACTTTTTCTTAATTGCCCTATCGTATTTTGCTTTTCTGATGACAAGCTGAGGGGCTCTCTCTTGCAACTTGGACAGATACTGGGGAACGTTGTCTCGTTTTGCCTTTGTTTTGTCGATATCGGCAACAATAGCTTTCTGTAGCTTTTCCTGTTCTGCAAAGTACTTCTTTGACTGCTCTGGTATTGACTTCTCTTCGATATCAATTTCCGACAAACGCTTCGTGTGGCGTTCAATAGCCCTGTCAGCCACGCTCTGTTGGAGGCGAGTAGCTTCCTTGAGCTCTTTTTCTGCCGTCTTGATGTCTCTTTCTAGTATCTCTAACTTTCTGGAGACTTCTGTTCCTGCTTCTTTGAGTTTAACTCCTAAGTCGATGAGTTCTTTGTCCGCCTTAGCTAAAGATTGAAGATGCTTTCCTTCTGTCTTAGCGAGAGAAGCCTCTATCTCCTTGGCAAGCTTGTCTCCTGATTCTGCTATCTTTTGCTCGTAGAAACCTGTCTTCTCCTTTGTGGAAGACGCAACGAGATCTGCCAAATCCGCATCTTTAATATCTTGAATATGTTTCGGCGTCTTAATGCTGTACAAATTCTGAGGACCGACAGTGCTATCGGACCTTCTCAAAACCTCAAATTCCAAAGGAGTGAAAGACTTGAACGCCTGTTTAATCTCTTTAGGCTCGTTAGAAGATAACAGATCATGCAGAGATTTGTACTTGTCGACATTTCTTCCGATTTGGTTAGAAATGATCAAGGTCGTTTGACTTCTACTATGCGTATCTAAAAAATGAGCACCTGACGCTTTTTGAACCATATCTGATACTGAGGAAGCAAAACCGTAAGCACGAGAGTCCACACCTGTACGATTTCCATTCGCAATGACCCCTTCGCCAAAAAGAGCGATGTCCGATATAAGAGAGTTTCTCTCAGCATGCCCCATATTTCGGATGGTTTGGATTTCTTCTTTGCTAATGCCCATCCTTTTAAGCATTTGGCGGACAATCAAGCCATCTTCTAGCAGGGCATCAATAGGATGTTTTCCTAAAAGAATAGCAGATGCCATAGCCCGCATGCCTGAAGCCCAATTAGCCCATACGACGTTGTCAGGACGTTGCCCGTTCTTGAGAGAATCCCACATGACCAAAGCACCCTCTCGGTCAATATCTAACTTGTTCTTTTTTCCGTATCCCAGTATCCCTTTTGTCTTCTGCCCAGTCGTTCCAGCCGTTGCTTGAGAATCAGAGTTATAAGCTTCTTCAATGCTCTTCCGAATGAAAGAATCAGCATTAATACCGATATTCTCCGCAATGATATTGTCTTTCACTAAAGACTTGAGATCCGTCGTGAGGAGATCCCCTAAATGCGTCGTCGTCCCATAGTTCTTGAGATACTCTAAATGAGATTCAGCATCTTTGAACTCCCATTCCCGAGTGTGTCGTCTCTTCTCCCCTACCTTGCCACCATAGCCTGTGATGTCTTTGCCTTTTTTGCTAATGATGGCATCAAAGCTTTGGGATGCCCTTTTTTCAAACTGAGCCTCAGTCCAAGGTTTGCCGTCTAGGTTCTTGAGTTTGGAATGGTCAACAAGTCTATACAGATCATTCACATACGCTGACTTTCCTTTAGCCTGCAACTTGTACGGGTCAGCAGGTTGCGGGATGCGATTTTCTCTGAACTCAAAAGTATTGCCTGCGATAGAGCCTCTAGCGTGTTCCTCTTTCATCGTCTTAAAATGATGCTTGGCAAAACTACTCGCTACAGGATTGCCCGTTTGGACACCTTTCATCTCTTTGAACACATCTAAAGTCATGGCAGGATCATGGACTAATCCAAAATACTTTCCTGTTTCTTTTAAATAAGGGGCGTAAGACGCAAGCCGAGCATTAACCGCTACTTCGATCTTCTTTTCCAAAGATACGGTCGTCGAACCCGCATGAAAAAAGAGATTGTTCAAAACTGCTTTCGTCTTGCCATGAATTCCTGCTTGATAAGAGTTGATCTCTTTTTGGAATTCTATTCTTTTGAACGCTTCATCAATATTCGTATGGAGATACTTTGTGGTTTCTTCAATACGAGATTGGAGAGCTTTTTCACCTGCAAGCTTAAGACGTTGAGCCCTAGACATTCCCTTAGCTGGTATATCTTTGAGATGCTTAACAATAGAAGCTTCTAGATATTCTAAATCGTCCTCATTTAAAACATTGCCGACAAGGTCTTTTGCTAATTGTATACACTCGGCTTTCATCAAGACCCTCCGTGTTCTAAGAAACAGTTGATGAGATTTTGTATCAAATCTGTCTTTTTAATCTTCTCTAGTGCTTCTATTTCTTTTTGAGAAACCTCTTTGATTTCTTGCGCTATATCTGGATTGTTCTTTTCTAATGAAGCCAAGCGGTGAGATGCGTATTCGTCAACACCTGAGAATTCGTTTTGAGGAGCTACAGGCTCTTGCTGAAGAGATTCTGAACTTTCTTTTAAAGGCTCTTTAACTGCTGGATCTTCAACTGCTTTCTCTTTTGGAGCTTTGACTTCTGCTTCAGAAAGAGCTTCTTTAACGGGTTGTCGGGCTACATCTTCAGGGAGCTCATACGGCTTGTGATGAGGATTTGCGATAGAGTTTTCCTCTATGATTTGAAGATTAGATGCATCAGGCTTTGGTACTTTTCCCTCTTTAACTGCCTCCAGACCTTTGCTGTACTCTTCGGCATGTGCCTGTTCAGCTTTAGGGTGAGTGGGTACGACAGGATCAGGAGTGCCCGTAGCTTTCTTCTCCATGACCCCAGCGTGATAAATATCTTTCGCCTCTTGAAGAGCGTGTTGAGGTATGTCCTTGTGGGTCAGGGCAACAGCTAATACATTAGTGACCACATCGAGAGCCATTCTTCCTTTGTCAAATGGTTCTATGTGATCTGCCATATCCGAATATCCAGCATCACGAAGTGTTTTAGATGCTAAACCAGCGGTGGCAGTCCCAGCTATGGGTGCAAAAACAGCTCCAGTACCGAGTCTCGTCAAAGCAGACTTCGCAGGGATATACGGAGTGGTCATCATTTGAACTGTCCCGCCTATACCCTCTATCGCTCCCAGTTTAAGAGCTGTACGAGGATCCACCCCTTTTTGAAGAGAGTCTCTCCTCGTCTCCGAACCTAGCGACAAAGCCATATTAGCCAATCCGCCAGCCTTCACGAACTTCATAGCTTGAGCACCCGCACCAAGATATTTCCCGACGTTGTAGGGAGCTATGTAGGCGGTTATAGAAGACATGGTGTCAATCAAACCCGCAACCGTGCCTTGCGTTTGAGGATCATGCCTAAAAGGAGATTTGTAGTCATCAGGCAAAGCAAAAGAAACTAAACTCTCCGCCATGCGGAAAGGAGTTTTTACAATCTGCTCCCCTGCCCCCTCAAAAAAGGTAGGATCTCTTAGGGTCTGCGACCCTAGATCCCTGACCCTTTCTTTCTCCTTTTTCTTGTCTTCTTCGGTGAGACTAAGATACATTGGGGCGTCCCCCCTTTTTTGCTTCTGGCATAGGTTCTGCTAAATCAATTAAAATAGGATCATCGTTTGCGTCATGCAAATAATGAAAGCCACTTTTGAGCCGATACACACCATTGCCTATGGTTTCGGTTTGTATGGAATCCATCATGTTAAAACGGTTAGCAAGCGGATAGACCTGTTCTAGTCTTTTGTTCATCTCTAAACGAAACGAGGATCTGTCCATGCCCCAAGGAGGAAGAACTTGAGATCCCCTATAGGTGGCATAACCTCCTCCTGAGATGATCTTAAACGCTTCTGCTATTTTGCTTGGATTGTCCGTGTTCTCCTTATAGCCGTTCACATCTGTGCCCGCCATGTAATTTAATATACCCTCTCTAAAAGAAGAAAATACCCTCGATTTTTCTTCTTCATCTGGAACATCACTGAAGTGAATGTGCTTTCTAAGCTCGGCATCAAATGTATTGCTCGTTTGGAGAGTATAGGCTTTTTTAGTATCACTCCTAATCCTCGCTCCTCTGAGCATGGATGTAGCTACTTTCCCAGAGGGGTATTCACTATCCCAAAACCAACCCACGTCTTTAAACGTCGCTTGGGTTGAAGCTATCTCTGCCACGTACGGCAGATAAGGCATGTCTAACGAACGTATAGTGTTTTTAAACGCCTCAGAATGAACCCCCCCGAGGCTTTTTCCCATCTCAACCAAGTTGTCAACCGCCTTAAGAGCAGGTTGTTTTTGAAATTCGTTTTTGAAATAGTGGGCTTCGTCATTGCTCAACAGCGAATAGCTCCTCAGCCCTTTTTCAGCTTGCAAACGATCCATGCCGATTTTGCGGGTCTTCAGAGTATACGCCCATGTGTCAATATCCTTTTCTAACGGCCGAACCCCATATTTGCCTGTCTCTATCGCAAACTTTAAAGGATCATCCGCAATAGTTTGCTGAAGATTCTTGAATGCCTTTTCTTGGAACGCATAAATCCTTAAACGCTTATCCAAATCTTTGGTATCATTCGTGTTAGGACGTTGCGACTGCAAATACTCTAAAGCCTGCTTGTAAGGTAGTCCCTTTATTTTATCGGTGAAATCCCCCATAGTCAGCAGTTCATCCGCTTTGTCTAACCACTCCTTGCCCGCTCTTTCTCCTAAAGTATGGATGACATTGTGGGGATCTGTCGATTCTAAGTTGAAAATGTCTCTAGGATTGCCACCTGCGTTGACCTGCGTTTCCATGTCGGACAACAAGCCCCTAAACTTGTCCCCTATCAGGCTCTTCGTTGATGCCTCTTTCTGAAAAGCCTTATTCAGAACCCTTACTTTCATCTCTGACGAGAGATGACCCCAACCTTCTATAGGAGGAGAAGAAGTATCACTCGTATTATCGACAGAATGCACGACCTCTATTTCAGGAACATTCAAGGCTTGTGATGCGGACGAACCGCCAACAGACAAATCCGTCATGGTTTTGTCAGATACCTTTTGCCCTTTTTTGCTCGTAGATGAAGACCCTCCTGATTTGCCAGCTATTCCTACTTTTCTTGCCCATGTCGTGAAAGCAGATGGGTTAACCTCAGCAGTGCCGAGAGCTTGAGCGTCTGCTAACTTGACACGCATTCCTTGTATTAATTTCTCTTTCCGTTCTGTGGAGACGCCAGACAAGCCGTGGATACCATCCATGATAGCTTTTTCAGAGGATTTGTACGTGTCATTGGTTGGATTTTCAAAAATAACAGAACTAAAATTCTCACCAGCTTGGTGGGTTTGGTTGATACCATGTTCTAGAAACTTCTTGTTCTTAATAGAGAGAACATCATTGAAATATTTAGCCCTTTCTGAAGCTATGGACTGCTCAAAATGCTTCTTCCCTCCTTGCGGTATCCTTTTGCCGATCTCCTCTGCCCGTTTGTCAAAGTTCTGCAGGGATGTTTCTTCTAGCTTATCGAAGCCCTCCATATCGGGGCTTTGCGTTTCCACTAGCTTCTGCTTCTCCCTAGCCGTTTCTAAAGACATGTCAGAAACAGCTTTCATGGATTGAAGCTGGGCAGACGATTTCATCATATCGGCGTGGGTCTTGATCGCTTTAGTTGCAACCTCTCCAAGTTTAACGAAGTTCCCGTAAGGATCGTACTGAGACCCCCCAATGGCAGGATGTGGTAAACGGCTTGTTGTATGCGACGACGCCGTATAACTTGCTGGAAGCTTATATGCCATTTTCGATCCTATTCTTCAAAGAACTGATCTAAGAAAGGGACGGTGTTCTTTAAAAACTCGCTACCGCCAAGTAACCAAGCGGCGTTCGACCTTTTCTGTGCTCCTGCGTACCGCCTTTTAGCCCACTTGTCGCTCATCAAATGGCGGTCTTTTTCTTCTAAGGCGTTTCTAAACATGGATAGCCTTTCATTTTCGGCCATTTCCATTTGTTGCCCTAAACCATACAATGCGGAATCACTTCGCACACCTGAAGACGCCATGGAACTTCTGATGTCTCCGAGGTGTTGTGTTTGGGCTATATCGTGCAATGTCGTTTTTTCGATACCTGATTGCTCTGCAAGTTGAGCGTCCTTTTGAGCGATTGCCTGTCGGTCAAGCTCTTCCTCCATCTGCATACCACTTTGGTGTTTTTCGGATTTGTAGGTTGCGTAGCTCGTAGCTAGACCAACTAGAAATAGGTAAGCGATTACTGGATGTATCATATGCCCCCGTGTGATATATCAATGCTCATAATGACACCCGTGATGATGCCATGCTCAGCTTTAGTTTGTTGCAAATGGACAGTTCCCGCTCTGCTTGTTGTAGAATGAACAAGGAACATCCGCTCGTCTGTATTGGAGGCTAATGTGAGAACACCATCATCCACGCCACATTTAAGTGTGTCCGCTCCCTCAGCTTCGACAAATACCGCTTTAATACGCCTTTTAGAATACGCAATGGCAGGGTCAGACAAAGCATCTCCAACATGAGGCAGGGTGACAGAGGAAGTATAAGGATAATGTATTCCATCTTTGCCATAGTCCAAAAAGTGTTCAGATTTCGGGGAGCTGGGATACTCTCCAATAATGGCCAATGTTTGAGTTATGATCTCCTCAGGGCGGTTGACAAGAAGACACAGAACATCACATTGTCTACGAGACGCAGAGGGAAAAGCCGTGATGTTCTCAATGAGAACAGCTCCTTCTCCCCCTAAGGTGTGTCTATGCCATGCAGATATTTTCTGCTCTTCGTCAAAAGTGACGCCAAACAATGATCCGTCATTCATCAAAACCCATATGACAGAAAACGGAATTTGCTGATAACAAATCTCTTTGATACCAACTGTCAACAAAGGAGAAACCATAGCAGAGAGGTTGGAGATTCTGTATCCTTCTCTCTCGCTATGAGACAAATGCAAGAGAGTACGCCCTGACCTCTGAACAAAAACAAGAGACTTTTGAACTTTGAGAACAATGCCATTCGTTCCATACGACGATATCTGTTTCAAGACACGGTGATTCGATCCTTTTTCAGAAAATTCCCATTCGCTATGATCCGTACCAATCACGAGAACATCTCTAAAACTACTGATCCAACGGATGTTTTCAGGGGCTTCAGAACAGATGCTAACGTCATAGGCAGAATCAGAAGTTGCTACATCTTGTTCCCCGCTAATGGAGGAAGTAGTAAACCCAAAGTCGGTTTTATGGACGCCTATTTTGGAAAAGAAAATTCTATTCCCTTTCACAAAGGCTAAACGATCTTTAAAAACCGTCACGTGAGAGGGATAACCTAAATGGGCACTAAAAGCACCCAAGTTCCAATCAGAAGTTTCCTTGCCTAGGATAGATTCCCGCTTAGCAAGGAGAGCCGAAGCATTCCCAAAAGCCACCTGTGCTACGCGGGCACTGATGACTTGCCTGATAGTCACCCAATACCAATGCAGGTACTGAGCCCCTGATCCATCATCCATTTTAAATCCTAGTCGTATCGGTCTTTGGCAATCTTCCTGTGTGAATAGGTCTTCACTACACACAACCTGCAGTTTGCCTTCATCGATAGTAACCGCCATAGTGGCAGTATCTTTGACCGTATCATTGCCTATGAACCGTGTGCCTAAATACGCTCCATCGGTTAATTCCATAGGGTTTAAAGCCCATCCATTCTTCGTCCTGCCGAGAAGATGAGGTGGATGTTTTGGATGCACAATACACCAGCCTGCCTTATCCCCTTGCACACCAGCTAGGGACGGTTTGAAGGACAATCCGATATTAGATGTAAAATTGAGATCCTCTAAATCCGAATCGCTGTAAGGGGTGGCAATGATAGGAAACAGCTCTATTGTTTCCGCTCCACCCTCTACCACGGCTAACGATTTTCTGCCAAATTCAAAGACGAAAGACTTCCCATCATGAGAAGCAGACGAAACAATACGATGCTTCCCATCTTGAATATTAGCATCTTTCAAATACGTAGCACTCGGACGACGGTACAAAGCCCCCTCTATTGTCGGAATGTAATTGCAACAATCGACCAGAGAACTACGATAGGATTCAAGATCCGTTCTTGAGCGAGAAATATGCGGGGATACAATTCCTCCAGAAAATGAATTTTGAACATGTGCTATTTTCACGAATAGTATCCTAACTTCTTGTTCTTTTTGATGCATTGAGCCGGTGGCATCTCAATAGCACCCGTCGTTTTTGCTTTGTCCATGAGCAACTCAAACTCTTTTCTCAAAGTCTGTTTGCGACTTTCAGACCCTAGGAGAGTGTCACACAACTCCAAGGCTATATTCGTAGCCAAGGTGTCAAAAAACAGAGGATCGCAATCCTCAAGGTCATTGAGCCTCGCTACGTATCGAATGGTCAGCGG
>NZ_JACETX010000058.1 GCF_014048425.1 Candidatus Liberibacter sp.
AAGAAAAAACAACTCATCTCCTTTCTATCCTGCAAGAAATTCAGCAGCAGATCAATAAAATTGAGAATCAGGATGCTATGATTGAAGGATTTGGAAAAATGTCTGGAAGAATACAGGAATTGAATCTTTCCTAAGATCAATTTTTCTTAAACGTATTCTGTGGGATTATATTACTTTTATCAACGGGCGATCTGTAATCAGATATTTCTATAAAAAAAGAATAAAAACCTAAAACTTGAAACTTAAAATTTAAGAAGGGTTCTCGACTAGACTAAGTTGAGATTTTAGAAATTCTATTTCTTTTATTGTGATTTCTGTAAGAAAACTATTGGATTCATGTTCTTTTTGGAGAAGATTAGGGATAGGAGAACGATCTCCTTCGTGTAAAGCTGTAAGTGCTATTATGCGAGCAGTAATGAGATGCATTCTTTTGCGAAGATCTTTTTCTGAAAAAGATCCGGATTTTTGAGACAATATTTTGGAAACATCTTCTATTTGAATGCGAATATTATGAATCATATCGGAATCTGGATGATCTGATTTGTTGTTGGTTTTATTTTTGGAAAGCAAGATTTTCCCCTCCATCGAAGTCCTGTTTACATGCTTCTGATTCGTTTTTAATAATCATTGCCATCTATTCTTTAGGAGAAATAAAAAACAACGGGCAATATATAGTACAAAGCCTTGAAAAATAACTATTTTACTCATAGTGGAATCCACGTAGGATTGCGAGTTACTACTATGTAACCAGCGCCCATGCCGAGATGCATTCCAATTCCACTGCAAATGGGTACAATGAGGATCAATTTATTGACAAGAATTGCCATTTCAAATCCGGCGACAAAGAAAGCTGAACCGCTGAAACTACCATATCGTCCATATATTGATTCGATATCGGGAAGATTATAGACCAACATCATGCAACGTGCACCACTTCCGCCTAGGGAAACTCCCAAAGAGGGTCCTTTCCAGAACAAACGATGCATCCCTAGATTCTTGGTGCTCAGTATGCCTTTGCCATATTTAATGCTTGCAAAGAAAGAAGCGGAAATTTCCTCTCCTAAAATATAACCGTTTGGCATACCATAAGACTGAAATGCTTTTTCTATGGATTGTGCTAATCCCTGACTAAGAGATCCAAAAAAACGTTTTCCTGTCAAGGATATTTCATGAGGAGAATATTTATGACTATCAGGATTTTTTGCAAAAACAGGAGCTTTCATCCACAGAAGAGTGAGCAAAACAACTATTAGCAAACAGATAGTCCTATTATAATGCTTAAAGTTGCTTTTGTTTGGTTTCTTTTTTTGTTTGCAACACATTCTATATAATTCGATTAAGATGGCATTCAACTTGCTAGAACAATCTAACAAATAGTCCACTGGATACAATAGCATTATAGGGTATTTAAACAGAAAATTGCATTGAAAGGATTTCCTTTGATGCTATTAATTTTCGACTAATCTTTGAGGAGAAAATTTTGGTGGTGAAAAAGATAGATTTCAATCTTTCTTCCAGTGATTTGTCTGCATTGCTTTGCAGTCGTATTTGTCACGATATCATTTCTCCAATAGGGGCAATTAATAATGGTTTAGAGTTATTAGATGAAGAGGGATTAGAAGATGACGCTATGGAGTTGATTCGTTCTAGTGCCGCGAATGCAACTGCTCGTCTTAAATTCGCAAGGATAGCTTTTGGGGCTTCTGGTTCCATTAATGCTCCGTTTGAACTCAGTGAAGCTGAAGAAGTTATAAAAGATTTTTCTGCTATTGATAATAAGATTGCGTTGTCATGGACAAGAGAAAAAATTACTCTACCTAAGCAAAAGATTAAGCTATTGCTTAATCTTTTTATGATAGCTTATGTTTCCCTTCCGAGGGGTGGTAACTTAGAAATTTTGGTCAAAACTTCGATTGATGAGGAATGCTTTTTCTTGAATATTCGTGGTAGTTTGGTACGGCTTCCTGAAAAATTTATCCGGATTCTATCAGGAGAAATGGATTTTCAGATTACTGCGCATGATGTTCAATTTTATTATACCGCATTGTTAGCTTGTGAGAGTGATATGGCTTTATCTTATCGATTTATTGATGATCAGAATCTTGTATTGATTGCTTGTAAGTGCACTGAAGATAGGGATAAATTGGATAATATGTAATCCATATTTATTTCATTTAATCTATATAAGTAGTGATGATTTAGGATTTTTATGAGATAATAATGGAGACGTTGTTAACTATATAAGGATTGTATTTTTATGCTAAATCTTCTGTTGGTTGATGCTTCCAACGTCGTTAGAAAAGTTGGTAGACGATTATTTAGTGAATTTGGCTTTGCAGTTTGCGAGGCAGCTAATCTTCACGAAGCAAGGGAATTTTGTAAAGAAGGATCTTTGCCGGATTATATCATTATTGATGAAGCTATGGCAGAAAGTCTGGAATTCATTGCAGATCTTCGAAAAATTCCTTTGGGGAAGAATGTTTTTGTTTATTGCCTTCTTATTGAGGTGGATTTCAAAAAGATGATTTCTGGAGCAAAAGTCGGAGTGAACGACTTTTTATTGAAACCTTTTAACCGTGAAACTCTTCAATTTGCACTTAGGGATTTGCCGCAAATGAAGAAATTTGCGTTGGCATAGCAAAGATGCAACCCGATCTAATAAGATAGGGAAATTGCGTTAAAATTTTCTAAGAAAAACGTGCACGGCACGTGCACGCATAGGGAAAGGATGTTATCCTCTTTTCTCTGTGGAAGAGAGAGATAAAACGAGTTTATTGTGAGAGCTATGCTGTCTCTAGATAAGCAGGGCTCTCAGTTTCCCGCAAGACATATCCGCGACCCCAAACTGTTTCTATGTAGTTTTTTCCTCTCGCGGCATTACTAAGTTTCTTGCGTAATTTACAAATGAAGACATCGATGATTTTTAATTCTGGTTCATCCATGCCACCATAGAGGTGATTTAAGAACATTTCTTTGGTTAAAGTTGTGTTTTTACGGAGAGAAAGCAACTCTAACATTTGGTATTCTTTGCCGGTTAGATGGACTCTCTGTCCTCCAACTTCAACAGTTTTTGTGTCAAGATTAACGACTAGATCGCCAGTAATAATCACCGACTGGGCATGTCCTCTGGATCGACGTACGATTGCATGGATTCGAGCTACAAGTTCGTCCTTATTGAGAGGTTTTCCTATATAATCATCAGCCCCATATCCTAACCCACGGACTTTATCTTCTATGCTGGACATGCCAGAAAGTATGCATACGGGTGTTGAAATTTTGGCCAATCGGAGTGTGCGCAACACTTCATATCCAGAGATATCTGGTAAGTTTAGATCAAGAAGGATGATATCGTAATCGTAAATTTTTCCTAAATCCACGCCATCTTCACCTAAGCTAGTGATGTAAACATTAAAATCTTCCGATTTTAACATAAGCTCAATGCTATGCGCCACAGCGCTGTCATCTTCAATAAGTAGAATTCGCATTAATCATCTCCCTTTATTAATACATCGTCTAGGGATTCGAACTTGTTTCCCTCAATATAACGAACTGTCTACTCATCAGCTGACTTGGATGGGCAATAAACCAGTTAAGACAGAATAAACCATCCCGGAATATTTGCGATCTCCTGAGATGTTTCTTCACAAGACTGAAATATAACATACCGTGACAATTCTCCTATCATGCCAGTCCTGTTATAATCTACCTTTTTAGTAAAAAATTCACCTTTATTTTTTTAGAAGAGTTCGTTTACCACCTTTTAAGCTGTAATATCCTATTATTAACCATGCTCGTAAACGAAAGGTTACCATTTATAGGTTTTTGTATAGGTTAGTTTCAGAATTTTATCAATCTTAAGTGAAAATTCTGTATTGGAAGTTAATCCTGCCGTATTTTTAGGATGTTTTGCGCGTATTGGAGTAAAACGCATGAGATTGCAAGAACAGAAAGAACGTTTGAAAAAATTTCAAGCTAACGATAAGAATCGCCAATTGCGACAAGTGCGGGCTATGGTGATGGAATTTAAAAGAATGGTTGGCGATTTGGAAAAACAAATTTCTCTAGAAGAAAGACAATCAGGAATTTATGATACAAGACACTTCGCATATTCTACTTTTGCCAAGTCTGCGCGCCAGAGGGCGGACAATCTTTTTGTTTCAATAAGAGAGCTTCTTCTTCAACAGGAAGTTCTTGAATCTGATTTGGAAAAAATAGAATCGGAAAACAATAGTCTTTCCGTACTTGAAAGATGCAATAAGATGAAAAGGATTCGTGCGTAATTGTAGAAGGAATTATTTCCAATTTGAAATGCGTCCCTAAGATTATTACTTAAAACATTGAGTAGTAGGGGGGGGGAAGATAGAGAGGATTACTCTTTATCTATACTTCTTGATTTGGATTGTAGGCAACAAATCATCATTACCTATCTGAGAAGTGCCGTCCCCACAAATGCAATTCAAAATATTGAATAAGTAGGGAGGCTTAGATAGAGAGGATTACTCTTTATCTATACTTCTGGATTTGAGTTGTGCGCAATCCGGCAAGACCATATTGAAGAATTGATGATTGCCACGAAAGAAACTCTTCTACGGTAAGAGTATAAAGATTACAAGCTTCTTCAAGGCTTAACAACCCGCCTTGAACTGCGGCTACAACCTCTGCTTTTCTTCTAATAACCCACCTTTGTGTATTGGGTGGGGGAAGATTTGCTATAGTAAGAGGACTCCCGTCAGGTCCGATTACGAATTTCACACGGGACTGTAATTTTTCGGTCATTGTACTCTCTAACAACACAAACTAAAGACCATAACTTTTATAGGAGTGTAGTATATGAGACTTAAGGAATAACTAATATTACATAGTATAACGACATAAAAAATCACAAAAAAAACATAAAAATCGTTTTTTGAAGTAGTGTTAAATGAATTTTTAAAAAAAAAATATTGTTAGGAAGAATGTTTGTTTAAAAAGATAATTTCTTTGAAATAGTTTTTTTTGCCAGAGGTTGCCTTGTAGGTTTTTTGATTGTTGTCTTTAATCTAAGCTATCATATTATATGATTGTGACTTCTTTCAGGGCTAGAAGAAAGATGATATCCTTAAGTTTATAAAGAATAAGAGGGATTTTCATCTAGGATGATTGATAGCAATAATAGTTTTTCTACGATTGATTCGATATCGGGCATATCACGATTTCTTTCGGTTTTAGCTTAGGTTTTTTAATCATTAACAAAATACGTTTCAATGCAACAATTCAGCTATTTTGCCGATATCTCGATTGGATCTATAATTGTCGTTATTTTTTTTT
>NZ_JACETX010000025.1:0-13392 GCF_014048425.1 Candidatus Liberibacter sp.
CCATCCATGTAGATTGAGCGGAGACTGTATGCCAAGGATAGCAATAAAAACAACACTTAGTTTAGCTTATACCGCTTTCGCAACCATAAATCATTTTAACCTATATTACGAACGCAATTTGCACCTCCATGTATCAAAAATTTTATCGCACATTACTACTGCTATGATATTTTCTCATCTTTTATATAAAAATCTTAAGAATTTTATTCTACTGATAGAAATGCAAATCTAAACCTAGTAGAGTCTATTAAGGAGGTAGACAAGTGTCATGCAACAAACATTCATATTCTTCCTAAAAACAACATGTTTAACCGCAATAGGTCTTCATTTCGCTTTGATTTGGGATCATTACTTTAATGCATGAGATAAAGCAATATGTTTTATTCCTTGTATTAACCCAAGATCGCTCTTCAGATCTATGAGAAGATCTCTTTATAAATAGACTTCAAATCGTTATATTAATAAAAACAAAATACCATGCAATATCGATCACAGTCTCAATTCATCCCTATTAAAAAAACTTTTTATATTCGGCTAAAGATTGAAATAGCTTTAAAAATTTAGGGACATTAAAATCTATAATGATAAATACATGATAAATGATAGGATTCCTGACTGTAAGAACACGGAGAATCAAAATCGGCTTAGTCCAACATCGCTTGATTATTAAAAATACAAGAAGGGTTCTCGGAAGTCTCCCCCCTTTAAAATAGAATGCGGTACGAGAGAGATCCAACCATTAAGGCGGCTATACAGATAGTTTTGATCCCATCAACTCCAAATCGCATAACAGGACTGCATCCCATACGTTTCATAGCACAATAAAAAACTGCAGGCTTCTCTAGCTTTTGCGTGATAGATTGAGCTATCAAAGTCGCATTAATTGCTGGCTTAGAAAGCTCAACTATATTGAAATAAAACTCTGAAA
This sequence comes from Candidatus Liberibacter sp., assembly GCF_014048425.1. GTDB lineage: Bacteria > Pseudomonadota > Alphaproteobacteria > Rhizobiales > Rhizobiaceae > Liberibacter. The sequence continues at coordinate 929 of NZ_JACETX010000025.1, forward strand.
AATCATCCCTAAAAGATTTTCTCTAATCCTCTCTTATATCCTTATCATTTTACACTCTATATTCCTATAAAACTATATTTCTATAAAACATTTTTCATTCCAGCTATAGCAAGTTGGCATCCCTCGAACCGCAAATAGCAGGACTTTCATTCCGAACTCCTATAGACATTTTACAACGCGACTATCTAAAAACTTGCCATTAGCAGAAAATCTATAGCTGATATGAAGGAATGCGATGGCACTACAAGCACGGCAATTGCTAATAGGATAGGAAAAAATTAACTCCACGCCATCATCAGTATTTTTTCTTTCACTCAGTATCGGCCGAGGCTGAGGACTGACATCAGGATTCTCCTTTGCAAAGGAAAGCCAAATCGGATCAAAATTAACGTCATCAGAAATGTCATAAACATCAATAACAGGATATCCTACAGAAGGAATCAATAAAGTCACTTGATTTGTATTAGCCCTATAAGGATAGACAATTCCCGCAATACCTACTGAGCCTTCTTTCTCATAAGATTCCACATAACCAAGCTCTCCTCTTGCCGATAAATATTCAGCCGCTCGCAATGCATCTGCAGTTCCGGTTTTTTTAATTTCATTAATAAGGCAATTGGATTCATGATCCCCACTCGAAAAACAATTTTTCGCAAAAGAATCACTTTTCCAGATAGATTTTTCAGAGATCACAAATGACTGCGCAACTTGATCCTGAACAATGTTTTCTTGATTCTTATCTTTCTTCGCATCACAACCGAAAAGAACTAGTAAAGTCATACTTATAACAGATGCAAGTCTACTTCTCATCATATATCTTTGCATTTTTCGTAAAAAATCTCCACGATACTAAAGTCTATATTTTTAAATAAAAACACTAACCTATAAGACACATCTATATCAATTATATGTACATTGGATATAAGTCCATTTTTGAAAATATAATTCAATTATATAAATCAATCAGTTAAAATATTTAAATCAACCTTTCTGTGATTGAATCCCTTTGAAAATATTCATGTCACTCTGAGTGATCTTTCTAAAATTAAAATGCAGGAAACCACTAGTAAGAATTCTCCTTCTTATAAAGAAAAATGGGTCTCGTGTATATGTCATCTTATCCCAATTAAATAACACCCTTATCCGCAAAAAGGAAAAAATTTTAAGTATTATAACAAAATCCTCATTGTTAGAAAACCTTTTTTCATTCGTAAATGATCTAAAAAAGGGAATTATATTATAATTCCCCTAAAAAAGCTTTTACATCTCATATCCAAAAGAAACCAATAAAAATACCTTTGAAAAACAAGAAGTCTGGTCAACATACCTATTCCCCTTAATATAATTATAAAAAAATACTCTCCGAAAGAAAACGTGCAAATTCAGATTTTTTGCCTTTCTCAATCACCCTCCTTTAGGAAAAGAAGATCAATACTTAACTCTTGTTTATTTGTGCCTTAAATTGTTTTCATATTGTTTTCATTAGGAGATCAACATAAATATACTATAATAAATCTATATCTTCTTATACTTATAATCAATAAAGCAAACCGCTATAAGACAACTGACAACTGACAACTGACAACTGACAACTGACAACTGACAACTGACAACTGACAACACTCGCAACAATCAATATAAAAACCAAGAAAAACCGTAGCACATCTGGTTTAAGTACTATAAAAAATTAACTTCAATAACGCTTATTCTAAAAAGAAAAAACGGAAGATATCCCAACATCAGGTATATCTCATATTACGATCAAGATATCCTTACTATAAAATCCGCATGGAAAACCGACATCAATACATTGAACCTATTCCTTATCGGTTGATGAACTTCTCAAGAAATGAGGATTCTTTCGTGATAATCAGCGTATTGTTGAATGTATGATGGATTGCTAGTTTGTCTAAAACGATATTTCCTGAAGATACTCATACCTTTTAGGAATAAAATAATTCAAACTGCAATCACTTTTGGGATATAAATCTCCCTCAATTAATTGCTTTTTCTCGTCATTTTACGTAGGTCACGGATAATTGGCTCAATGACTTCATCTGGATTTCTAAACCAATCTATCGACCAAATGCGTCGAATACTCCAGCCCATTCTCTCTAAAACCTCTTTTCGCAAGCGATCTCTATCACGCGCAGATTTAGCAGAATTATAGACTGATCCATCACATTCAATCCCCATTAAATAATGTCCTGGCTTAGATGGATCCTGTACAGCTATATCAAGGGAAAAACCCATACCCCCTATATGAGAATCACAACTAAATCCAGCTTTTTGAAGTTCACCTATAACAGAAACTTCGAAATCGCTATGCTGATTCTTCTTTGTGTTGACAGAAGAATCAATCATATAACCTGTCTCAGCGAAACGCAGGAAGTCACGCATTACCCGAATACCACGCTTTGTATCCTTATCAACTGAAATATCTTCATAACGTATAGAACTAAAGACATTTATGCGTTTTCTAGCTCGCGTGAAAAGCACATTGAGACGCCTCCATCCAACATCCGAATTAATGGGACCAAAACGCTGAAAAACACGTCCATTAGGCTCATTTGGCCCATAAGTAAACGAAATAAAGATGACATCCCGTTCATCTCCCTGAACATTTTCCAGATTCTTAATAAAGAAAGGATCACTGTGCATACGCAATTTATCAATTGCCTTCTCTGCAACATTATCCTTACGACATAATTTATTGAGTGCATTTTCAATTTGGTCGCTCTGTTTTGAATTCATTGCGACAACACCTAAAGATTCTTCAGGATATTGCATGGCATGATCTTTTATAGCACGTGCTATAATCAGAGATTCTTCGGGATTACACTGATCTACAACCGTACCATTTTCTATATAAGTAAACCTAATGCCATATTTCTCCACGTCAGCATAAGGAGAAGGGAAAACGATCAAATTGTCATCGTAAAAATGATGATTCGAATACGCAATGAGATTTTCGTGTTGCGAACGATAATGCCAACGCAAACGGCACATCGAAAACAAAGGCAATAAAGCATCCAGAATACTATCAGTCTGGCTTACCGCTGCAACTTCATCAGAATCTTCCCGATCACAACCATCATTATCAAAAAATCTAGTAGGAGGGAGCTGTTTTGGATCTCCCACTACCACGATCTGTTTTCCACGAGCGATAACACCCAAAGCATCTTCTGGTTTGATCTGAGAAGATTCATCCATAATAACAAGATCAAACATAACATCTCCAGGCTCCAAGTAATTAGCCACAGACATGGGACTCATCATCACGCAAGGCTTTAACTGAAAAAGAGAAGTTTTTGCTCGGGAAATCAACTGTCGAATAGGAATATTCCTTCCTTTTTTGCCTAATTCACTTCGAATCAATGATAGCTCTGTATAATCAGACTTTCTTCCCCCCGAAACACCTTGGGCAATATCTTTATGATCAATTATGCTAGCAATACGTTGCCTCTGAAGGAGCTTTAACTTTTCATCGTATTCACGAAATCTTTCCTGCTTTGTAGTAAGTTGAATACCCGAGAAATGCATCAAATGCGGTTTTTCTGTAAAAATTTCATGTGCAAGTTGGTGATATATGGCTAATAGTAAAGCAGATTCCAATTTCTCAACATCAAGTTTAGCATCAAACACAGCTTCTTGGAGAGATTTTAATCCTTTATCCTCCATATCTTGAACCATATGCATCAAGCTTATCCAACTGTTCAACAAACGGGGCTTGTCGACAGCTGTGGCATTGCGTTCAATCAATTTCACAAGGTCATCACCACAACGAAGTGTCCATTTTTCCATGTCCAACTGCGTTATCTTTAAAAAATCTTCTTTTTTCTTAATATGTTTTGCCCAAATACTTTCTAATTTTTTAATGTCTTTTAAAAAGACCTGATAGGAATCATGACTATCAAGATTTTTACAAACCGTTACTAATTCAGAAAGATGGATATTTTCTTTTACAGAATCTACAAATTCCAAAGTACCCTTAATGATGGCTAGAGATTTCTCGGATTCCTTGCTCTGGATATCAAAAATATTAAGTGGAATATCTTTTCCAAATAAATCTCCAATCAATGATTCTTCATCCAAAACAATCTTACTTTTCTGTAGTCTCTGTAAACTCTCTCCTATCTCTTTGGCTTCCTTCAAAAGAAGATCATCTCCCTTAAATAAATTTTTCCAAGGTTCAAACGTATGGGATAACTTTTGAGAAAGAGAATCAAAAATATTGTTTTCACCAACTAGAACTGCATTAAAATCCTGTAAGTTCTTTTGTTTAGGCAATAGTTTTTCAAAATCTGACAATTTATTTAGAATCGTAACAATCTTTTCGCTTAACCCTTCACGCTGAAGCTTTTGGAGACCTTTAAAGAGTTGGCTATCTAGTATTAAAAGACTATCTCCTAGAACAACATCTGGCCCAGAACCTCTTCCCCAAACTTGACGAACCTCGCGATACCAGCCTCTTAGTTTTTGCAAAGTCACAACATCTGTTGATAACCCTTGGTAATTTTCTCCTAAAAGGTTCTTGAAATTCCTCTTCTCAAAACTATCGCGCTCAACAACAAACTGACGAGCATTTGGTAGTTGTGCATAAAGTCTTTTCCAAGAGATCCCAGGATGTTTTGCTAAATCCAGAAGAGATTTCTTCGCTTCTTTCCATGAATTTTTAAATGAACCAAACAATCCAGAAGAACGAAGCTCTTTACTAAGACTTTGTAAAACTTTTGCGTTGGGAAGTTTATCAATATCAAAGATATCTTTCAAAGAATCCTGAAGAATCCTCAAGGAATCCAATCGTTCAGAAAGCTCCCCTAATACTATATCTATTCCATCTTTATCAAAGATATCATCCCGATAACGCAATAACTTTACTGGCAATGCAGACGCCAAATTCAGTAGAGTGACAATATTTTGAAAACCATTTCGCCTGGCGGAAATTCCTTTAGAAAAGGTTAAAGGGAAAGATTGAATCAGCTCTGATAACTTTTCCCAGTATTTTTTGCATAATAAAGACATTTCCGACAAGGAGGAAATGACGTTTTTAATCTCCCCGAAAGAAACATCATCACTCATATCAAATTCTTCACATATATTGCAGAAAAGCGGTATATCTTTACAATTCCGTAAATCTTCAATCCTCGCTGGTAGCAAATAGACCGCTACACCAGAAAATTCATCTTGCACACAGGAGAAATCTTGCATCCACTTCTGGACAGATGACCTTGAACCATCCTCAATCTTTTTAAATGCTTCAAAATGAACCAATTTAGGTAAAACAGGCATATTTTCAGCCGTACCAACGAGCTGTTCTTGCCAGTGCAAAAAATTTTGATTTTTCTGTCGAATAGCATACTTATCCAAAAAGGCATCACAAGCTTTCTGCCATTCAATAAGCGCAGACTGCCAATGATTCAAAGAAGAAATAACCTTGTTATAATTGAATACATGAATATCAGGATTCTTAACACCATACCAAGGATGATCTGAAAGATCTACTTTCTCCCCAGCTTGCTTGCGAAAATCTATAACCGCATCTCTGAAAGCTTTAACTCGATCTCCAAGACGCGATCTCGACAAACTATCTGCGGCTTCTCCAGATATTCCCTCTATTTGCAACTGCGCAGAATCCAATCCTAACTCACGACGATATCGGGAAGATCCCATCAAAATCTGATGTATCGTCAGTTCAGTATTTTTCCAAACCTGATTAATTTCTTGGGCATAGTGATTTAATGCACTTTTTTGCTCCTCATAAAGAGCAATTGTTGTATCAAATTCCTGTGGAACTCCTCGCGGGATCCGATTATCAATGCACTTACGAATATCATCCAACACAGAACGTTTATATATCTTGTGACTGTGAATTTCCAAACAGAAATCTCCCAGTCCGGCTTTCTCTAAACGCTGCTTTACCACTTCAATTGCCGCCATTTTCTGGGCGCAAAAAAGAACTGTCTTTCCACGTGCCATTGCAACAGCAATAAGATTGGTGATGGTTTGTGATTTTCCTGTCCCAGGAGGACCCTCAATAACCAAATTCTTTCCGTTAATTACATCTATCAAAGCACTATGCTGAGAGCTATCGGCATCATCTATCAATGGAAAATCCTGATGAATAGAATCTATCTCATCAATTTTATATTCCGTATCCTGATCAGATAGCACAGTTTTCTTATCAGAAGACTGTGCTATAAAAAGGCGCTGGACTATCTCATGATTAAGAATATTGTCATTTCCTTCAGGCCAACGTGCAGGATCAAGATCAAGGCACATCAACATCTTGCTAAAATTAAGCAATCCCAACATGCCATAACGACGAACTGTCCAATGTGATTTGCTTTTTTCTATAACCTTTTGAACTTGAAAAAAGTAATCTTCGGGTAGCATGCCCTCTGTAAGTTCTGGAAAAACAATCCCAAAATCATCTTGCAGTCTTTCTTCTAACGAAAGATTTGGTCGTATTGGCTCACCTGTATAGCGCAGATAATACTGACCAAGACCCGATTTTGAGACAGATTTACCTCTTTCTAAAGATACTGGAATCGTAAAAAGTGGTGCAAACCGTGGTTTTTCATAATCATCTGCTTCATACCATTCTAGAAAACCTAGAACAAAATAAAGTATAGAAGTCCCTGCCTCTCTTATAGAACTCTGTGATTTATCGTACATTGATCGCAGAATGGTTTCTAGTCTATCAGAGAAATACGGAGTCTGTATCTGATTTTCTTCTAAGGTTTTCTGCTGCTGCAAACTGCATGTTTTTAAGGGTTGTCCGTCTTTAGCGGCACGCTCAAATTCACCTATGTCTTTATAATCATAACTTTTAACGAGGGAACTTAACTCCTGTAAACTGAGATTTAATTGCTTCCCAACTTCATGCATACCTATTAGGGAATCCTGATCTTTTAGATTTTGATCAATGAGTTCTCTGACTTTCCGAAGCTTGCAATAGCTTGGATCTCCATTCTCTATTCCCCCATCCAAGGGTAATTCATATTTTTCATCAAAGCCTAAACTATCAGCCCATTCATTTTCATCTACAGGATGAACACTTCCTTCATTTGAAAAGCCATTTTCCCGAAGCTGCTTTTGGGTAGGAATAGGAAGCGGTGCAAACTGCATAACTTCCTCTTTGAGAAAAACATGATATAGGCGGTTAGGCGATATATCAACGATTCGTAATGAACCCTGTTTTCCCTCTATTGGAAAACTCAACAACTTATTCCGTACCGTCCGATCTAAAAGTTTGCGCCGCATATCTTCAAGGCACTTGAGTACATATTTTTTTGTTGACTCATTAATCCGAACTTTATCGTTCATAAAATTATCCTTGCAAAGAAAACCAGATCTGCACCCAAAACAAAAAGTAACTCACGCACGACAATTGCATGCAAAAACCTATAAATTTTCCCTTCCTTAGATACGCAAACATATCCGGAGAGAATTTCTTTTCTCAGCGATCAAAAATGTATTCATCCTACTACGCAAGATGAATACACACCTCACGATGCCTATTAAATACAGAAATATAATGTTTAGACATCTTATATCTTATTTTGTCCCCATATCATACCTATTCTCATCACATAAAGATTAATGCTTTAATATTAATCTAACTATTTTCATTAATTTATAATGTATTTTTAAGAAAAACACCTTTTCTAAGATTACTAGAGTCAATTTTTGGTTATTAAATGCCAAAAAATACTAATACTTTTCTATATTATTCGTTAAAAAAACTTACTGAAATATAAAGAAATGATATTAAAATTTATTGGAGAGATATGGAGATACTTAAAATATATCTTTCATAAATATAGAATCATGAATATTTTAAATTATACAATAAATTACCACAAATAACTGAAAATAATATTGAAATAAAACCATCTCTTATGAATTTAAAGAAATCCTCAAGATACTTTTCTAAAAGATCTTAAAATAGATCTTTCATAAAAATTTTTCCTATTAAATCCAAAGGAATACATCCCAGATAGAAATTGAATGCATAATCAAAATCTTAATTGATACATCCTGTAGAACAAATATATCCCACCTTTCTCTTTTATGTTATACATTAGGGAATCAGAGACAAAGCATTTGGCATGGGATTATATGATGGATTTACCTGAAATTCCGAAATTGAAAGATAGTCAACGACCTATAAAAAGAAGAAAGCCTTTGAAAACCTCAAATTCCAGTATTAACAGCGATTCGGAATGTATAAAAAATGATTTGAGGGACATAAAAATTGATGTCCGAGAATTGCGGGCTGATATTTACACTGAGTTAAATGATGCTAGCACCGTCTATTCCATGTTGAAAACTGGAAATACGCGAAATTTTACTTCTATACAAGCATTAGAAGAGCATGTTGAAGAAAAATTTAATAAAACTAATAGGAATCTAGAAAGAATCACACAAGAAATACAAATTACCAAATTTATCCTATTAAGTTCTGCCATTTTACTTGTCATTATTCAATTAGCAATACTCATATTTAAATGAATAATAAAAAACCTCGTCTGCAAAACTTTTTACTATCTTACTAACCCAAACCCTCGTTTAATCCAAAAGAATACATCTAAAACCAAAAATATATATTCCATAAAGTATTTGAATATAACTACCTGGTTTTTGGTAGATATGTCATACAGCCACACGTTAATTCTTTGTTGAATGATGTCATCGAACTCACCACCTTTAACTTTCTTATTTTGAAAAACCAATTTGTGCCACTGCTTCCCAAAAGGAGTGATCAAATTGTACATGTGAGAAGATAAAATATGATATACAAGATGCCAATGACTGTTTTTTAAAAGCACTACATCCTAATGTATTGTACATATTATCCTCACTATCTAGATTAATTTTAAAAAATAAGTTATTGTTTTTGTTTTATATTTTTATTTATTGAGTCTTGCCTTTTTATAAGTATCAACTAGAGATTATGTAGATTAAGCGTTTGTAATCTTAATATTTAACCACTACATAATACAACTTAAAGCGAAAGAGCGATGGTTTAAAAACAATAGATTTAGCACTTAATTGCTGAGCAGAAGACATAGAGAAAAGCTTTGTTGAAGTAAAAGACAAAGTGGAAAAATCATTTCAACAAATGGTCTCGAAAATTATGAATATGAAAGCATTACCTCCAATCATCTTCATGCTACTAAGCTTGATATAATCAGGATTTGTATTGTGCTTTTTAACAGCCTACATAAAATACGCATCGGGTTTTTATCACTTCTTATGCTGTTTGGTCGCATTGTTTCTATTACGATTATTTCCTTTTATTGCATCAATTCTAGGGATTATAGGAGCAATTCAAATTTGGAAGTTGCCGTGGTGGCAAGCTGTTTGTCTCTCTTTTGTTGTCCCAATAATCAATATATTTATTTTATGTATTTGGGATATCTTTGTATTTGTCATAAAAAAAACGAATATCCTTCTAAAAACAAAGCCTTAATATCCTCCAATCCTGAATAAGACATTGTATATTTTACGGCATATTTTCTCCTATCCAATCCCTAACCTTTAAGATCGCTTTTTTCTAGCAATATTATCCGTGTACCAGAAGCCTAAAAATACAAGCCATAGTCTCTTGAATGCAGATGAAAAGCACCAAATTACGAGCGGCTAAAACTAGCTATGGCTAAATTGTATACACAAGCAGTTGATGCTAAAAGCCAGCTTAATCATACCACAAAAATGATCGCAGATAACATCTAAAATATAAGACAAAAGGTAAAACAATCAGTTTTATAACTTATTGAAATCACCGTTTCTTCTTTTTATCGCTCCTTGGATTAAGTTGTTGATTTTTCTTGTAATTATTAACTATATCTATAGTAATAGTTTTTTGCTGTTCTTAATGATTATGCGAAAAACCTAAGTTTCTTTGATGTTTAGGTGCCTGTAAAAATTCAAAAAGCGTTTTACTGGAAAAGAAAAAATAAAAACTGCAATTGTTTCTATAGTTAGAAGATTGGGATTTAATCTCATAGATCATAATGATTTCATTGCTACTTCAGATTTTTTTGATTTTATCATGAAAGGGTAAAATTATAATGGTGATGCCTACGGCTAAAATAATAGCATATCGTGTATAAAAGTTAAGATCGAAAATTTCCTAACCTATTAAAACAACGGATTCTATGTTTGGTTTCGCCTTCATATAAGTCATTGATATTTATTGTTTATATCACTTATATCTAGATCAAGGTCTTTCTCTATGAATTTGGATTAAACCACTCAAATTCATGAAAAAAATTTAATTTCAAATTGATTTTTATCTTATCGGTTTTATCCTAATATTGTCTTGCAATTAACATGGTGCTTAATTTTTGTTGTGATGGTTTTTCCCCTAATTTGTTGAAATATCTTTGAAGATTTTGCTTAATAATATCCATTAGCACCAGGATTCTTCATCCTCCATCGTTTATTATACAATTTTTTTTACAAAACCAATCCGATCCCTTGCTAAAGCAATCATAGTTATGCAATATTTTCTGTAAATTTAAATGGGAAGTAACATGAGTTATATTTTAGAAACCATTCACCTGATTTTGAACTTATACACAAGACTACTTATCATAAGCGTAGTATTTTCGTTCCTCTATAATTTTAGAATAATTAACACATCTAACTCATTTGTAATATTTATCGGACAATTTCTCTATAATGCTACAGAGCCATTGTTGAGACCAATCCGCAAGATCCTCCCTAATCTTGGAGAAATAGATATTTCCCCAGCAATTCTTTTGCTTATTACGTCTTATCTATCACATATAATCCGATAATAGAAATTTTCTGCAAGGAAAGAATGTCCGTTCTGTGCAAGTTATCATTCGCCTTTCCCCAAATGCAAAGCATAATAGGATAGAATCACTCGAAACCCTACAAAACGGCAGCATATATATTAAAATAAAAGTATGCGCCCCCCCACAGAGAGGAAAAGCAAATAAGGCGATGATAAATCTTCTCTCTAAAAGCTTATGCCTCAAAAAATCTTCTATTAAAATCCTTGCGGGGCAATCTTCCCCCTTAAAGAAGGTCAATATCGACGAAGAATACGCAAACGCTCTTAAAAAAATAAAGGATATCCTAAAAAATACAGGATAGTAGAAATTTATTGTCTATGAGAGGCCCTCTCTATAGCCGCTATAATTATTTCGTGAGCACTCTGAGTCCCCTTCCAAATGCCTAATTTAACCCATTTCCCTGACTCAAGATCTTTATAATGTTTAAAAAAATGCTCTACTTTTCGCAAATAAGAATCCGAAATATCTTTATAGCTCTGCACTGAATCATAGCAATTAGTTAAACATCTCGAAGGTACAGCTAGTATTTTTTCATCTTTCCCTCCATCATCTTCCATCGTCATAACTCCGATAGGACGGACACTAATGACAGAACCCGGCAATAAAGGTTCCGTATTATAGATCAAAACGTCAATTGGATCTCCATCATCAGAAAGAGTATGCGGAATAAAACCATAATTTCCCGGATAAAGCATAGAAGTAGAAATAAAGCGATCCACTATGAGAACACCGCTCTTCTTATCCATCTCATATTTTACAGGATGTCCACCAAGCGGAATTTCGACAAAAACATTTACATCTTCCGGTGGTTTTTCACCAATATTTATCTCATTTAACCTCATAAAACCCTCTCTAAAAAATCGTCAACTCACAACACGACAACAAGGAATAAGGGAAATAAAAAATATCATTCGCAATTATTTTCCCATTAAGATCCCATATAACGAATACTACAATCTCTTTTTAAATTAAAATGAAACGCAAGAAAAACAATCCAACATAAGATTATACGAAGAATAAACCTCCTCATAAATGTTTAAAACGACATGTCTGATAGGATAAAATCAAGCAAAATCTTTCATTTTTCCTTGTCTCTTACGTTCATTCGAATCTAGATACATTTTCCTTAAACGAATAGATTTTGGTGTTACCTCTACTAATTCATCACCTTGTATCCACGACAAAGCCTGTTCCAATGTCATTTTAATGGCTGGCACTAATTTTACAGCCTCGTCTTTGCCTGAAGCCCGCATATTGGTTAATTTCTTTCCCTTAATGACATTGACCTCAAGATCATTTTCTCGAGAATGGATTCCAACTAGCATACCTTTGTATACCTTATCACCGGGCTCAACGATCATGGAACCACGATCTTCCAAATTAAACAAAGCATATGCCACCGCTTGACCTGATTCATTTGATAGCAAAACACCATTAACACGTCCTCCCATCTCCCCTTTATATGGTTGATATGAGTGAAACAAGCGATTCATGGTAGCCGTACCACGCGTATCAGTCATCAACTGTGACTGATATCCAATCAAACCTCGAGTCGGAGAAAGGAATACAAGACGGACACGCCCAGATCCTGAAGGACGCAACTCTATCATTTCAGACTTATGCAAAGTCATC
>NZ_JACETX010000025.1:13489-20263 GCF_014048425.1 Candidatus Liberibacter sp.
ACGGAGAAAGGAATACAAGACGGACACGCCCAGATCCTGAAGGACGCAACTCTATCATTTCAGACTTATGCAAAGTCATCCTTTGAACAACGGATCCAGAATACTCTTCATCAACATCAATAACAACCTCTTCGACAGGCTCTAAAAGGGTGTTTTCTTCTTTTTTCATTACAACACGAGGACGCGAAACAGCTAATTCGAAACCCTCACGACGCATGGTTTCTATCAAAACAGAAAGCTGCAACTCTCCTCTACCGGATACAAAAAGAGAATCCTTAGCACTGCTCTCCTCAACTTTAAGAGCAACATTCCCCTCTGCTTCCTTAAAAAGGCGATCTCGAATCATGCGACTCGTCACTTTATCTCCCTCGGTACCAGCTAAAGGAGAATCATTGACAAGAAAAGTCATAGTCACAGTTGGAGGATCAATGGGCTGTGCCTGCAATTGTTCATCAACTGATAAGTCACAAAAAGTATCTGCAACCGTTGCCTTAACTAACCCAGCAATAGAAACAATATCTCCTGCATATGCCTCATCAACTGACAAACGCTCAATACCACGGAAAGCTAGTATTTTCGAAACACGACCAGTCTCAACTAACGAACCATCAGGACTGAGAGCTTTAATACTCTGATTAGACTTAACGCTACCAGAATGAATGCGACCTGTTATGACACGTCCTAAAAATGGATTTTTTTCTAAGATAGTTCCTATCATCTTAAACTCACCATTACCAACAACAGGTGGCGGAACATGTTCAAGTATCAAATCAAAAAGAGGCAAAAGACCCTGATCTTGCGAACCATCAGGAGAAGAATTCATCCAACCGGCACGACCAGAACCATAAAGAATTGGAAAATCTAATTGATCATCATTTGCATCCAAAGATGAAAAAAGATCAAAAACCTCGTTTATCACTTCATCTGCTCGAGAATCAGAACGATCTATCTTATTAATAACTACTATAGGACGCAGCCCTATCTTTAATGCTTTACCAACAACAAATTTCGTTTGTGGCATTGGACCTTCTGCTGAATCAACCAATACAACTACACCGTCTACCATAGATAAAATGCGCTCAACTTCACCACCGAAATCAGCATGACCAGGTGTATCCACTATATTGATACGAATAGAATTCCAAACAACGGAAGTTACCTTTGCAAGAATTGTAATGCCACGTTCTTTCTCTAAATCATTAGAATCCATAACACGCTCAACAACACGCTGATTATCACGAAAAACTCCTGATTGTTTGAGAAGCTCATCAACTAATGTTGTCTTTCCATGATCTACATGAGCAATAATAGCAATGTTGCGAATCTGCATATACCTAATCTTTCATTTTATAACGAGAGTATACCGCCGAAATCAAAAGTAAACAAACAAATGCTTTGTTTACTCAAGGACCTTGCAAAAGAAACCTCTTGATTATCACCAGTAGAAATACTCTAATACATTGACCACAAAATACGTTGAGAAAAGCATCAATGCACTTCTGAATGAACTCTACTTACTTCTTACTATTACGCCTCGCAAGAGTTCGCAAACGTAAAGCATTTAGTTTTATGAAACCCTCTGCGTCTCGTTGATCATATGCGTCCAAATCATCCTCAAAGGTTACAAGTTTATCAAAATACAAAGAACGATCACTTTCACGCCCCATAATCATGACATTACCCTTGTAAAGTTTTAGCGTGACGAATCCATCCACATACTCTTGACTCTTATCAATAAGAGCCTGCAACATCTCTCTCTCCGGAGAAAACCAAAAACCTTGGTAAATAAGATTTGCATACCGAGGCATCAACTCATCTTTTAAATGAGATGCTCCTGAATCCAACGAAATTGACTCAATAGCACGATGGGCATGTAGCAAAATAGTTCCACCAGGCGTTTCATATATTCCTCGAGACTTGATGCCAACAAATCTATTTTCCACCATATCAACACGACCAATCCCATTAGAACGACCATATTGATTTAGCTTATCTAATAAAACCTCAGGCGACATAAGCTCACCGTCAATAGAAACAGCATCTCCCTTTTTAAAACCAATCTTGATAGTAAGAGGCTCATCCGAAGCTTCTTCCGGAGAAAGAGTGATTTTATATACATAGTCCGGAGCTTGCTGTGATGGATCTTCAAGAATCCTCCCTTCTGAAGAGGAATGTAGCAAATTAGTATCAACCGAAAACGGTGCTTCTCCCCGTTTGTTTTTTTCAATCGGAATTCCGTTTTTCTCCGCGAATTCAAGAAGGTCTTTTCGACCTTTAAAAGACCAATGCCTCCATGGCGCAACAATTTCTATATGTGAATCCAAAGCATAAGCTGACAATTCAAAGCGAACTTGATCATTACCCTTACCAGTAGCCCCATGTGCAATCGCATCAGCTCCAGTCTCATTTGCTATATCTACTAAATACTTAGCAATCAGAGGACGAGCAATAGCAGTGCCAAGCAAATAGCAACCTTCATATACAGCATTAGCTCTAAACATTGGAAAGACAAAGTCGCGAACAAATTCTTGCCGAAGATCCTTAACATAAACCTCTTTTGCACCAAGCATCTTGGCTTTATCACAAGCTATTTTTAATTCCTCTCCTTGACCTAGATCAGCAATAAAAACAACTACCTCTAAGCCTAATTCTACCTGGAGCCATTTTAATATAATCGAAGTATCAAGCCCACCTGAATAGGCAAGAACAACCTTTTGTATATTTTTAGATAAAAACACTGTCTACCCACACACCAATATAAAAAATTTTGAAGGAGCACGCCGAAAGTGCAACTAAGAAAACACACCGAAAATACAAGTATGCATATCACAGTCAATAGAAAGATTCTTTCAAACACAATCAAAAGAAAAATCTCTCACTTTATCTCATAAAAGGACGCTATCTCTCCCGCAAAAGCATAACACCGTAAGACAATCCTTAAAAAGATATATGATTATCTTCACATAAGGATCCCTACATATCCAAAAAATTTTTCCTAGCACAAAAGAAAGCATCAAAAAAATCAAAGATCAATAAGCGATCAATCTTTTTTCTCACTAGAATTGGAACTCTTGCCACTACCTTTCGCCGAAAAATCTCGATCAACAAATTCAATTACAGCCATGGGGGCACTATCCCCAAAACGAAATCCCATTTTCATGATCCGCAAGTAACCACCACAACGATTAGCATAGCGTGGAGCAATAACACCAAACAACTTAGAAACCACTCCAATATCCCGTATTCGGGATACCGCCAAACGCCGAGAATGTAAATTTCCTCTTTTTCCCAAAGTTATGAGCTTCTCAACAATCGGGCGCAAATCTTTCGCCTTTTGAACAGTAGTAGTAATCTGCTCATGTTGGATGAGAGCAGCAGCCATATTTGCAAACATAGCTTTACGATGACTGGAAGTTCTATTCAGCTTACGTCCACTTACAGCATGCCGCATGATAATCCTCTCTTTTTATCTGTCTTAACCTCAACACTGATCTTCATATTGCTTAGCCAGTTCCTCTATATTATCAGGAGGCCAATCAGGCAAACGCATACCGAGGAATAATCCCATCGTTGCCAAAACCCCTTTAATTTCAAAAAGAGATTTTCGACCAAAATTTGCTGTACGCAACATCTCAGCCTCAGTTTTTTGAATCAAATCACCAATATAAACAATATTATCGCTTCTAAGGCAGTTAGCAGATCGAACAGAAAGCTCTAGTTCATCAACTTTTTTCAAAAGAGCAGGATTGAAGGACAAATCCATCCCTACTTCTTCTTCCACTTCCTTCTTAGGCTCATCAAAGTTTATAAAGACATCTAATTGTTCCTGAAGAATACGAGCAGCAAAAGCAACAGCATCCTCCCCTCCAATAGAACCATCGGTATCAATCACCATGGTTAGCTTATCGTAATCAAGAACCTGTCCTTCACGGGCATTTTCCACTTTATATGACACTTTCTTGATTGGCGAGTAGAGACTATCCACAGGAATCAAACCAATAGGATCACCTTCTGTCTTATTATACTCAGCAGGAACATAACCCCGACCATTGCCAACAGTAAATTCCATACGGATCTCCGCACCCGCATCAAGATTACAAATAACATGATTTGGATTTAGAATCTCAATGTCATTAACAGTCTGTATATCACCTGCCGCAACTTTTCCTGGACCTCGCTTATGAACAGAAATTCGCTTAACACCATCGCCAGACATCTTCAAATTAATTCCCTTAATATTGAGAATAATATCAGTCACATCCTCTCGAACCCCAGCTATTGAGGAGAACTCATGCAAAACCCCATCAATATGCACAGCAGTTATTGCCGTTCCACGCAAAGAAGAAAGCAACGTACGTCGAAGCGCATTGCAAATGGTATGAGCAAAACCACGGTGAAGAGGCTCAGCAGTCAACGTCGTCCTATTCTCTTCTTCATTATCAAGAACTGAAAATTCAACGTTACTTGGCTTAATCAAGCCTTGCCAATTTTTTTGGATCATATCACCAACCTTTTTTAAATCACCAATAATCATCCGAGAAAGGAAGATTCAAAGAATCTAATCCTAAATCCTAAAATACAAGTATTATCCTACAGAAAAATCTTACACCAAAGATTCTTCTCAAATGCGACGCTTTTTACGCGGACGACAGCCATTATGAGCTATCATAGTCACATCACGAATAGCCGAAATAACAAAACCAATAGCTCGCAAAGCCCGCAAAGCAGAATCACGCCCAGCACCTAAACCACTAACCCTAACCTCTAATAAGGACATACCATGATTTTGAGCCTTATTAGAGCAATCATCGGCCGCAACTTGGGCAGCAAAAGGACTGTTTTTACGCGACCCAGAAAAACCGACCACTTTAGGAGAAGACCACGCAATGGTATTACCTTGGGCATCGGTTATCGTAATCCTAGTATTATTAAACGTCGATTCTATATAGGCAATGCCAGAGGTTATATTTTTTCGCTCACGGTTCCGAATACGCACACCCCCTTTAGGCATTAATATTCCCCCTGTCGTCTACCCATAAACAATCCAAATTAATAAGCAAATCCAACTCCTCCACTCTCTAATACAAAAAATACAAAAAACGCGTAGAAAAGTTACCTTTTCCTAACCACACCACCTTTTCCAGATCTTTTCCTAGTACGGGCATTCGTATGCGTACGCTGTCCCCGGACAGGAAGATTGCGACGATGCCGCAAACCACGATAACAACCCAAATCCATCAAGCGCTTTATATTCATAGCAGTTTCTCGACGTAAATCACCTTCAACCTGATAACTTTGGTCGATAGCTCGACGAATCTGCATTACTTCCGCATCCGTCAATTGATGGACACGACGCTCAGATTGAATGCCTAATTTATCACAAATATCCTGAGAAATTTTTAAACCAATACCATGTATATAGCGAAGTGCTATAACCACACGTTTCGTACTCGGTATATTGACACCAGCAATACGCGCCACACCAATATCTCCCTTCTAATCCCACAAATCACAAAACAAGCAACGATCTATTTTTTTTCAGAAAAAGACCTTAACTAACAAAAACAACTCAACAATATCTCTCTTAACGAAAGAAATCCAAATAATCAACTATTACAGAAATTCTTTCCTATAGAAAGAATAACAGAATCAATACTTCGCGTTACAATATCCACATCCAACATTCCATCAACCGTATATAAACAACCAATGGAACGATAATAGCTAGAAAGAGGAAAGGTTTTTTCCCTATATTCCTCAAGCCGCCTACAGAATGTTTCATACGTATCGTCTGCCCTCACAGAATCCCCATCAGAAGCGGCTTTTAAAACACGATTCTGTATCCTTTTAAACATCTTCTCAGGATCAACGACGCCCAAATTAATTACCGCATCTAGAGACTTACCTAAATCAGAAAGAACAGATTGCAAAGCCTGAGCTTGATGGATAGTCCGTGGATAACCGTCAAGGATAAATCCACAAGAACAATCAATGCATTTTATCTTATCAGCAACCACCTGATTCACAACATCATCTGGAACCAACCCCCCCAAATCCATAACCTTCTTAATGCGTCTACCAACATCAGTGTCATTATCAATCGCCATACGCAATACATCACCAGTCGACAATTGAGGAATACCCAATTTCTCTGATAGACGAATAGCTTGGGTCCCTTTTCCTACACCGGGAGGACCAAGAAAAACAATTCTCATTATCCCTTTTTCCTCCCCCTCAATCTAGATTTTTTAATAAATCCCTCGTATTGCTGAGCTATCAAATAGCCTTGCACTTGCATCACCGTATCAAGCACAACACTCACAACAATCAAAAGAGAGGTACCACCAAGAATAAGAGGAACCCCTGTACAAGCAACCAAAATTTCCGGAAAGGTACAAACAAATACAAGATATAAAGCACCAATAACTGTTATACGCGTCAAAACATAATCAATATACTCTGCAGTACGCTCACCTGGGCGAATTCCAGGAATAAAACCACTATTCTTCTTAAGGTTATCAGCGGCATCTTTAGGATTAAAAACTATAGCTGTATAAAAAAATGAAAAAAAGACAATTAGTAGCGCATACAATATCATATACAATAATCGACCATGACCCAAAGAACCTATCAAAGCTATTACCCAATCTGGAGCTGAGGCAACATCAACAAAACCGGCAATAGTAGCAGGTAGCAATAATAACGAAGAAGCAAATATCGACGGAATAACACCTGACGTGTTCAGCTTAAGCGGCAAATAAGAAACATCATCTT
>NZ_JACETX010000059.1 GCF_014048425.1 Candidatus Liberibacter sp.
CTTGTGCTATGGTCGTTTCAATCATCTGCGTTCTCCTCAGTGTTCAACGGACGCAACAGTTCTTCACGCTCGTATTTGCTTTCAATCTCTTCCATGTAGTGCTGACTCACTTTTCCCATCGTCTTTCTCCTTTTTAGTTTTTAGTAACCTTGAGCAACCTGATAATCGTATCGGACACTTTTTTCATAAGAGTCTTCGTAAGGGAGGGCTTCTTCCGCCTCACTGGCTTCCCTTTTAATCTCTGCTCGTTCAGTCAAAATCTTCTTCAATTGAAAAAGTACCCTTTGCACAGCGGGTAAGTCGCCTACCAAATTCTCCAACGAATCAAGACGATCAACAGGATGCTCATCAGAAGCGAACACGCCTGCAAAGTTCTCATTGAGGATGTTTTGATAGTCTTTGCACTCTTCAATGACAGGACTCAGAGCCTTGGCATTAGCCTCCAAGTCTCGTTGGATTTCGTTTTCGTGGCTCATTGTCTGCTTCCTATGTTGTTTATGCACAGTTGTTATTCGTTCTTGAATATGGGGGTACTATTACGCATTAGTCATGCTTAGTCAAGTAAAAAAGCATGACTAATGCGTATTATTTTATGGACATTATCCAGAACCTGTGATAGTTATAGGAATAGCTACAACTTAGTCGTGAAATGGAGATTCAAAATGGAAGACGAACCCAAAACAACTGAAGAGTGGGAATTGGACACGTCTAAAGCGAACAAAGATTGTGATGATGAGGTGTGTGAGGGCTGTCAATGAGCACTACATCGTTAAATGGAAAGTACCCCTACAGACTGAATCCAGATGACGTGCTAGCACTAAGATCCCCTGTTCAAGAGCACATCCAAGACGAATTAGACGCTAGACAGTGGTCATATGTGACGTTCGCAGAGAAAGCAGACAGGCCTTTAGAATGGGCACAAACGATGATGAAGGGCAACAAATCCTTGTCTGAAGAAGACGCTCATTTAATAGAAAAAGCATTAGATATAGAGGCATCTTTCTGGCTGGCCATGGATAAAAAATATAGGGCATGGAGAAGCTTTATCAGAAAAAAAAACAGTTAATTTAGATGAAAGATGATGAGCACTGCATTGTTAAATGAAAAGCAAAAAGAGCGGAAACACCCTCGGAGTAAAAGTCAGTATTTGGCTATGTCTCCTGCAAAACAAAAAGCCTATTCCGAAAGGATCAATCGAAAAGCAAAAGAGAAAAGAGCGTTAACACGTGCAAAAAGAGCACTAGAAGAAGCAGAGATAGACGCAAAGATCGCAGATCTAAAGAAAAAGCCCATTGAAGATCTAATTTATAACGAAAGAACATATCGTTAAAATGCATGATGTTTATGCTACTTTTAAAGAACAAGCCAAGGTGGCCATTGGTAATGGCTGGCATCTCATCCCTATCAAAAAGGGAGAGAAAAAGGCTTTGTGGTCGAAATGGCAAAAGAAGCCACTTTCTGTAGATATGATTGATTCTTTGCCTCCTTGCGGATTTGGTGTCTTATGCGGAGTAGGCGACAATCCTGTCTACGGCTTTGACGTCGATATTCAAAAAGAGAATATATCTGAAACCATCACTGCAGAATTCCAAACTCGCTATAGAAATACGGTGACGAGGGTAGGACAACCTCCTAAAATCTTAATACCTTTCACGATGAAAGAGGCAGGGATTAAGAAAACGAAAAGCTATCGTAGCTCTATCGGCCATTTCGAAATCCTAGGACATGGGCAATATTTTGTTGTCTACAATATCCATCCTGCTACAGGGAAAGAATATATATGGTCTAAAGCCCCACATGAAATTAACGTTAAGAATTTACCGTGTTTAGATGTTGAGACTAGAAAAGAAATCTTTGAAGTATCCGTCAATCTTCTTCCTGCCCCAGAGAAGAAGAATACAGAACAAAACGACACCAATACATGGAAATTTCAAGGGAATAGATGGTACACCAATCGTGAAATCATCGCCATTCTTAAGTGCTTAGGTTCAGAATTCTACGACGGTCACCACGATGATTGGATACCTATTATCATGGCTGTTCATCATGAAACCTACGGGCATGGTAAAGAAATAGCTAGGGCTTGGTGCAAACAAAGCAAAACCAAATACAATGCAGATATTTTTAATGCAAAATGGAATAGCTTTGACTTTGAAGAAATAGGAAATGCGGACAAAAAGAGAAGTACTTTTGCTTCCTTGCTGTATGACAAGAAATACAAGCAATGTATCCCTGCGGGGTTAACTTTCGATAGGTTTTCTGATGTTCACATCGCCTCCTTGTTCGCAATCCTAACGAAGGGAATGTACATCTACAACGAGGGGAAGGGTGGCTGGTACAAGAGAGAAAATCACCTTTGGTTGATGTTTTCCACTATAGGGGGAAGCATGCAAGGGCAAATAACTGATTTCCTTTTAGCTTTAAAAAAAGATAGCAGAGACCTTGAAGAGGGGAGTACAGAAAAAGACTGCTCGAGAGCGAAATACGCCAAGCTTTACGCACGCAAGAAAATGGGGGAAACAAGCAAATCTAAATCAGTGCTAGCGATGCTTGAGGCGAAAAGTGAAAACCTCTTCGTCGAAGCTGACAAGATAGGATGCAACGAAAGATACATTGGAAACACAGATGGGATAACCGATCTCGTTACGGGCAAGAAAGTAGACCACAAAACGATACCAAAGGTGATCATCACACGCTCTACAGGGACACCTTGTGTTGAAGGGAAGCCCTCTCGGGAATTTCTTGATGCTATGCTCGTGTACTTTTGTGGTGATGTTAAGCTCATGAACTTCTTTGCTTTAGCTATGGGCATGGCTTTGTTCGGGAACAACAAAGATCAACGCATTTTCAATCTCATCGGTACTGGAGCGAATGGGAAAGGAACTGTCATGAATTTGATTAATTCTGCGTTCGGTTCTCAATACACTAATGCGATCAGTGCAGAAAACTTAAACTCTGTACAAGCTGGGGGTACGAATTCCAGTTTAGTAGCTTCTATGGGCACAAGAATCCTCCAAGTTAATGAAACTAACGAGGGTGCAGAAGTTAACCCTGCCGTTCTTAAAGCCCTATCGGGAGGAGACAAGATTGATATGCGAGATTTGTACTGTCAAAGTCAAACGTCAGTCGCTAGTTTCACAGTAGTATATCTCTCTAATCGGCAACTGTACAACAGGCATCCAGATTCAGCTTGGTGGCGTAGGCTCGTAGTTATTCCTTTCAACGCTCAGTTTGAACGAGACCCTTTGTTTGAAGATGAATTCATTAAAAAGTACTCTCTGGAATGCAAAAAATGGATACAAGAGGGTGCTAGGCAGTTCATTGCAGAAAGAAAACCGCTAGACCCACCAGCAGTATGTCAAGAAGCTTTACAGGAAACCAAGCGGAGCACAGATGACCGTGAAGAATGGTACGAAGACCACGTTAACATCAATGAAGAAGGAATCGTAAGCGTCAAAGAAGCTAATGACCATTTCTTAAGGTATCTAAGGATTAAAGGAAAAGAACGGAAAATAAGCAACAACTATATTAGTTATTTCCTTGCAACTCAAAATCTGCAGAAAGTAGGAAGAGCAATGATAAACGGGGTGAAATCAACGCAATACAAAGGCATAGAACTTCTGCCTCTGAATGAATTTGATAGCATTGACAACAACATCGTTAATTTGGATGATAGAAGATGATGAATATTGACATAGAATGCTACCCAACCCTAGTTTTTAGCCAAGTGATTCTTATTTTTCAATCTTTTGGTGTGTTAGGTGGGGTAGGGCGTGAATTTAAAAGTGATACAACCAGCATGGGAAATGCTGAAACAAGCTTTAGGGGATGAGAAAGCAACCCATATGGCATCATTCTTGAAAAACAAGCAGAAGACGGTACTCTTAAAAGAGATAGCGAGATTTTTCATCCCCTCTTGTGTGGTTAGGGGTTTACACGTGATGGTCATAGCGTCTGCGTATTTTATATGGTTTGACTGTTATCCAACGACAAAAATTGTCGTTTACTTTGTTGTCCTATGGCTTGTTCTATCTTTGATTTTGGCAATTATTTCAGCTGACGTAGAACGGAGAAATCTAGAGAAGCTTAAATATGATCGACTCAATCAAGGTGTAAAGTATATCACTGTATATCTCGATACAATCGAGAAGTCGTTGTATTATAATGAGAGCGACGGTTTTCAGAAAAGTAACTTTAGTGAATATAGGCTTAAAGAAATAATAAACTCCATTGAGAAGATTTTACAACTTCACGAAATAGACCCTTTGTCATCAGATATAAAGGCTAAGGATCTGAGAGATTACTGCGATCACATAGGTACCATAGCGTCTTCGATAATAGCGATTAATTTAGAAAAAGCTAAACAGGTTCGTATTCGCTGGAATGCAGAACATTGATATTCCCGTCCTGAAGGACAGGGCTTTACGGTGTATGCGGGTAAAGCTTTGAGGTGTTGTACTTCTAACGGATAAATAGCTTCAAAAGTATTCCTAATACAATCGGTACCATGAGACCTACGAACCATTTAGTTTGAGTGTTAATTGCGTCTTTAAGCTCTGTTTTAACGTTAGCAATATCTTGCTTAAGTTCTGTTCTAACGTTAGCAATATCTTGCTTAAGTTCTAGCTTAGTATTGGAAATATCTAGTTTAAGTTCTGTTCTAACATCAGAAAGATCTGCTTTAGTCGCAAGAAAAGGCAGTGTTGTTTCCACTTTTGCAAATCGGACTTCAACATTTTCTTTCTGCGATTTTTGTTTTATAGCGGTGTTTGTCATAGCTCCCATTGTATAGAATAAAGATTAAAAGAGTCAATTGGATTAACTCTCCGAGCTAGCTTCTTGACATCCTCCCCGTCCTGAAGAGTAGGGCTTTATGGCGTATGTTGGTAAACGCAAATCATTAAGCAGGAAAGAAAGCTTGAAAAGACAATGCAACCATACCTTCTCACCCTCTCCATTTCATCCATAAAGTCGCACCGATCATTCCTGCAACGGCAAAGATCTTCAAAATCATGTACATAAGCTCTAATTGCATAGGGTTTTTCATGAACCACCTTTTTAATGGGTACAGATCAATAATAAAAACTCAGCACTCCTATTGATACAGAGGGGGAGGGTGATTGACCATTTTAAGCTAAAAGGTTGTTTTTTTATAAAGACTCGACTCTAGGGTGCTAATCAGAATACAGTCTCCGCAGTTCGTATAATTTGTGGAGAGGGTGGTTCTATGG
>NZ_JACETX010000026.1 GCF_014048425.1 Candidatus Liberibacter sp.
ACGACCAGCAATTTCAAATGCAAGAACAGAAGAATCTACATCATGATAAGAACCATCAAGCAGAATAACTCTCATACCTAGCATAGGAAAACCCGCCAATGGACCAGAAGTCAACATACTCTCGACTCCTTTCCTCACACCAGGAATATACTCTTTTGGAATAGATCCACCAACAATTTTAGACTCAAATATAAAGTCTTCTCCATCAGGATTAGGCTCAAATCTCATCTTTACCCGAGCAAATTGCCCCGCACCACCAGATTGTTTCTTATGAGTATAATCATGTTCGCAAACTTTGGTAATCGCCTCACGGTAAGAGACGTAAGGAGCACCGACATTAGCCTTCACATTAAATTCACGACGCATGCGATCAACGATGATATCAAGATGCAACTCACCCATGCCAGCTATAGTTGTCTGACCAGAATCCCCATCTGACTTCACTCTAAAAGAAGGATCTTCGGCAGCAAGACGATTTAAAGCAAGAGACATACGCTCTTGATCAGCCTTTGAACTAGGTTCAATAGCAATTTGTATCACAGGATCAGGAAAATCCATCTGCTCTAAAAGAACAGGATGCGAGATATCACACAATGTATCTCCAGTCGTGGTCTCTTTTAGACCCGCCAAGGCAACAATATCCCCACAATAAGCCTCTTCAACATCTTCACGGGAATTAGAATGCATCTGCAACATACGCCCAACACGCTCTTTCTTACCCTTTGCCGCATTCAACAAGGCAGCCCCTTTAGAAATACTTCCTGAATAAACTCGACAAAATGTAAGCGAACCAACAAAAGGATCCGCCATCACCTTGAACGCTAACATAGAAAGAGGGGCGGAATCTGAAACAGGCATATCAACATCAGCACCTGTCTTCACATGAACACCTTTAATCGAAGGAATATCGACAGGTGACGGCAAGTAATCAACCACAGCATCAAGCAATGGTTGAACACCTTTGTTTTTAAACGAAGAACCACAGAGAACAGGAAAAAACTTCGTAGCTATGGTTCCCGCACGAACCAAAGAACGTATCTGATCATTACTAAGCATCTCACCCTTAAGATAGCATTCCATAGCAGAATCATCTACCTCAACGATGGCTTCAATCATCTTTTCACGATAAGATTCAGCAGAAGATACCATATCCTCAGGGATATCAACCACATCCCAACTGGCACCTAAATCCTCCCCTTTCCACAGGAGAGCCTTCATCTCAACTAGATCAATAACTCCTTTAAAGTCATTTTCAGCACCAATAGGCAACTGCATCACCAAAGGATTGGCACCAAGCCGCTCAGAAATCATATCAACAGAACGATAAAAATTCGCGCCAACCTTATCCATCTTATTGCAAAAAATCATACACGGAACAGAATACTTTCTAGCTTGACGCCACACAGTCTCCGTCTGAGGCTCAACGCCAGCATTAGCATCTAGAAGAGCAATAGCACCATCCAGAACCCGAATAGACCGCTCAACCTCCATAGTAAAATCAACATGCCCAGGAGTATCAATGATACTAAACCTCTTTACTTTACCGTCACGCCCTTTCCAAAATGTTGTAGTTGAAGCGGAAGTAATGGTTATGCCACGCTCTTGTTCCTGCTCCATCCAATCCATAGTAGCAGAGCCATCGTGCACTTCACCGATTTTATGCAACTTTCCAGTATAATACAATATGCGCTCGGTAGTCGTCGTTTTCCCAGCATCTATATGCGCCATTATACCAAAGTTTCGATAATCTTCTATATTATACTTACGACCCATTTTCCCGGAATCCTCTGCAACAATTTACCAACGATAATGCGAGAAAGCGAGATTGGCATTAGCAACTTTATGCGTATCCTCACGTCTCTTAACCGCAATACCCCGATTATTGGCGGCATCAAGAAGCTCGCCACCTAAACGCTGCTCCATAGTACCTTCATTGCGCTTGCGTGCAGCCGATATTATCCAACGGATTGCAAGAGCTTGACTACGCTTCGTTCCTACCTCACCCGGAACACTATAAGACGTACCTCCTACACGACGGGTACGAACTTCTACTCGAGGACTTACATTGCTCAAAGCCTGCTCAAATAATTCTAGAGGATCTCTATTTCCCTTTTCCTGAATAACATGAAAAGCATTACGCATTATTCTCTCTGCAGTAGACTTTCTACCATGACTCATAATGGAATTTGTAAACTTCACTACAACAAAATCAGAAGAATTCGGATCTGGAAATCCTTTGCGCGTTATAGCCTTGCGACGTCTGGACATAATTATCGTCTCTCATCTACTTGCAAGGAGCTCAATACAAACAATCAAACCCCCTACAAAAAATACACCTTAGCTTACTTAGGGCGTCCTGCCCCATATCTAGAACGACTCTGCTTCCGGTTTTTTACACCTTGAGCATCAAGCACCCCCCTGACAACTCGATATTTAACCCCCGGAAGATCTTTAACACGACCACCGCATAACATAACCACCGAGTGCTCTTGAAGGTTATGACCTTCCCCCGGAATATATCCTATAACTTCATAACCACTCGTAAGACGAACTTTGGCAACCTTACGCAATGCAGAGTTAGGCTTTTTAGGGGTCACCGTATAAACACGAAGACAAACGCCCCTCTTTTGAGGATTCCCTTTAAGAGCTGTAACTTTAGCACGCTTAGGTCCAATTCTACGAGGTTTGCGTATCAGTTGATTAACAGTAGGCATTAACACCAAACTCCCTGAACATCTTTACACTCCTCACACTCAAAAAACAAAAAAAACAAAACAAAGACTCTCTTTTATACACAAAACCTCATCGAAAAAATCGATCCGATCCTATCATATATTTATAGGAAACAAACAAAAAATCACAACCGACCTTATTTCCTCATGACATATACAACCAGACAACACACAAGAACCGTACGTCGGAGAACAATACTCGTCGTCGTAATATTTTCTGCTCCTTACGTCAAGATGAATCCACAGAAAAGAACCTTAAAAAGCAAAAATATGTTTTCTTGACAAGAATTTTCTGTTATTTTCGAAATATACAACTACGGCGATCTGATGTCTCTTGTCAATCCACAACATCCTATAAATTGCCCCTTATCTTGCTTTTCAAACAACAGAGAACACCTCTTATCGCAAGTCATTGTATAAAATCTAAAATCAATACAGAGTATATTCCTCTATCAACCATCATCATATCCTCATTTTTGTATTAATTCCAAAAACGTGATTTTTCAAAAATAAAATTGTCTTATTCTCACTCTCAAACACCAAACTATGCCAATTTCCTTCTAGAGAAAGATTCGAAAAATACAATTTTTGACAAACTATAATAAAATGAAATATCATAACGTATGGTAATGCTATACTTTGCGTTCTGGGAACCTAAAAATTTCCAAAACAGGATGTGTACATATCCTGATAAAATGCTTTCTATTCGCAATGCTACTCGCTATATAATATATAATATGCATACTCCTTATTGCACCTTTGTGATCAGGGAAGAGAAAATATTTTGACAAGATCTTCCCTAAAATCCTAAAGTCCACACAACAAAATAAACAGTTTGGTTTGGTATTTATGACTGATAAAAAACAGAAAATTAATTTAGCATTGATCCGTAATCTTGCAAATATTCTTAATGAAACCGATTTAACAGAAATTGAAGTTGACAGCGACGGAATGCGCATTCGCCTGTTACGATCTTCGCAAAAAAAGACCCTAATAAAACACCGTCCTGAAATAGAAGAATACACTGAATCAGAAGACAAGATTTTTACATCAAAAAGCTCACATAATCAGAATCCCGATTCTTCTCCCTCTATCGCTGCAATTGATTCCACAAATCACGATGATTTGTATACCGTAACCTCCCCAATGGTTGGTACTGCATACTTAGCACCTAGCCCAGGAAGCGATCCTTTTATTAAGAAAGATTATATCGTAACTAAAGGTCAAACGCTGCTCATTATTGAAGCTATGAAAACCATGAACCATATCGTAGCACAATACCCTGGAAAAATTAAAGAAATTAATGTGAAAGACGGACAATTGGTCGAGTACGGTGAATCGCTCTTGGTTTTGGAGCATACAGAGGATAGTCTATGATTTCTAAAATTCTTATTGCGAATCGCGGAGAAATTGCTTTACGTATTTTGCGTGCATGTAAGGAATTAGGCATTTCTACAGTAGCAGTGCATTCAACAG
Source organism: Candidatus Liberibacter sp. (assembly GCF_014048425.1). Taxonomy (GTDB): domain Bacteria; phylum Pseudomonadota; class Alphaproteobacteria; order Rhizobiales; family Rhizobiaceae; genus Liberibacter. Next base: position 4,209 of record NZ_JACETX010000026.1, read on the forward strand.
CAGATTCTAGCGCGATGCATGTGCGTTTATCAGACGAAAGCGTCTGTATTGGCCCTCCTTCTTCAAAAGAAAGTTATTTAAATATTCAACAAATAGTTTCAGCATGCGAGATAACAGGAGCGGATGCAGTTCATCCCGGCTATGGATTTCTTTCAGAAAACGCAAAATTTGCCGAAATACTAGAGGCTCATCACATCAAGTTTATTGGTCCCTCTTCAGAACATATCAAACTCATGGGCGATAAGATCACAGCAAAAAAAACAGCTCAAAAACTTGGAATTCCTGTGGTTCCCGGCTCTGAAGATGAAGTATGCACAGATAATGCGCTACAAATTGCCAGAAAGATAGGATTCCCTTTATTAATTAAAGCATCCGCAGGCGGAGGCGGACGCGGCATGCGAGTATCTTATTCTGAAAAAGATCTCATGGAATCGATCACTCAAGCACGTTACGAAGCCCTTATGTCTTTTGGCAATGATTCTGTTTACATGGAAAAATATCTTAAAAAACCCCGTCATATTGAGGTACAAATCTTCGGAGATGGAAAAGGCCAAGCAGTCCATCTTGGTGAGCGTGATTGCTCATTGCAGCGCCGACATCAAAAAATATGGGAAGAAGCAAATTCTCCCACAATCAGCATACAAAAACGTATGGAAATAGGAGAAGTCTGTGTAAAAGCTATGAAGAGGCTCAAATATCGTGGCGCTGGTACTATTGAATTTCTTTACGAGGATGATGCGTTCTATTTTATTGAAATGAACACACGCCTACAGGTAGAACACCCTGTTACTGAGGCTATCACTGGCATAGACATTGTACACGAACAGATTTGCATTGCATCAGGAGGAAATTTATCGATCCAGCAAAACAATGTTATATTTTCTGGCCACGCTATTGAATGTCGAATTAATGCTGAAGATCCAAATACTTTCTTCCCCCACCCAGGTGATATCACTCATTTTCACTCCCCTGGTGGTCTCGGAGTGAGAATAGACTCTGCAGTATATCAAGGATATACGGTCCCATCCCACTACGATAGTCTTATTGCAAAACTAATTGTACACGGCAGGACTCGCCAAGAATGTATGATGCGATTAGGCCGTGCTCTCAATGAATTTGTAATAGATGGCATCAAAACGACAGTGCCGTTATTTCAAGATATAATACGCAATCAAGATATAATACAAGGAAACTACGATATTCACTGGCTAGAAAATTATCTAGATCAGAAGAAAATCAACTCTTAAACATTAGAAAAACAGGAAACTCCGTAACTGTGAATATAACACCTGATGTTTTGATGGATGCGTATTCTTTGGGAATATTCCCCATGGCAGATTCGGAAGACAATCTAGAATTTTCATGGATAAGACCAATAAAAAGAGGGATAATACCCCTTGAAAATTTTCGTATTCCAAAAAGCTTGAAGAAATTCATTCGTCACAAAACTTACGATATTAGGATCAACACTGCTTTTGAAGAAGTTATCTCTTCTTGCTCAGAACAAACACAAAATCGCCCAAATACCTGGATTAATAAGACAATTCATAATTCATATATTGACTTATTTCATACGGGACATGCTCATAGTGTGGAAGCATGGAAAGACGAGAATCTCGTAGGAGGACTCTATGGAGTATCTCTTGGGGCAGCATTTTTTGGAGAAAGCATGTTTTGTCGAATGAGCAATGCATCCAAAAATTGCCTCGTATACCTAGTCGAACACCTCAAAAAATGCAACTTTCTACTTCTAGATACACAATTTGTTACCGATCATTTGAGACAGTTTGGAGCAGTAGAAATCTCTCATGATCAATATATGAAACTCCTCAAAAACGCACTTAAATACCCCGAAACACAATTCGTTCTTCCTAGAGATTGAAAAAGCATCTACTCCTCAAATCTTATAAGACAAGAAACAGTGCAGAGATATTAAATAAAACATCCCCATCCAAACAGAAAAATTATACCTAAAGAAAATTTATGTATCTAATAATTATGCAAATTATCTTAAAAAATACTTGATTCTATGATTCTCTATACTCCATGAATATATCCATTCTAAAAGCTCCACTAAAAGAAATTCAATCCGTATATTGCCATCTATTCAATTTTTATATAAAAAAATCCGTAGAACGGAGGAAAACAACCAGAATTTTCCCTGATATATTCTCTTAATACTCCACATCTCAATATCGAAAACTCTTCAGAGTGAGCTTAATGTGCTGCTACTGGCTGACCAGATTCGTCAACAACAGTTTCCACTACTACCGGTAAAGACATTGCTTTCTCATCCTCATCCCAATTAGTAGGCTCTGGTATATGCAATAGTGCGTGTTTAAGGACTTCCTCCATAAAAGATACAGAAACAATTTCCAAGTTGTTTTTGATCTTCTCAGGGACATCCATTAAATCTTTAACGTTATCTTCTGGAATTAAAACTTTTCTAACACCAGAACGCAAAGCCGCAAATAATTTTTCCTTGAGACCACCTATCGGCAATATCCGTCCACGAAGAGTCAACTCCCCTGTCATAGCAACGTCTCTAAAAACCGGGATACAAGTCATTGCAGAAACTATCGCCGTCGCCATAGCAATACCCGCAGATGGACCATCCTTCGGCGTAGCCCCCTCTGGAACGTGAACATGTATATTCGTTTTGTTAAATACAGAAGGTTTAATACCAAATATACCGGCCCTTGATCGAACATAAGAAACCGCAGCAGAAATTGATTCTTGCATGATTTCCTTGAGATTACCTGTGATTGTTATCTGACCTTTTCCAGGCATCACCACACATTCTATAGTCAGCAATTCACCTCCCATTTCAGTCCAAGCCAATCCAGAGACAATGCCTATTTGATTTTTCCCTTCCATTTTACCATACTTATAACGCAAAGCGCCAAGATAATCCTGCAAATTATTCACAACTATTGAGATAGATTTCTCATCGCTTCTCATAACCTTCGTAACGACTTTACGTGCTAATTTCATCAACTCTCGTTCAAGATTACGAACACCGGCTTCACGAGTAAAAGAATGAATTACTTCCAATAACGCCTCATCACTAATAGAAAATTCTCCTGATCGAAGAGCATTTTCCTTGATAACTTTATTCAGAAGATGCCTCTTAGCTATCTCTAATTTCTCTTCTTCCGTATAGCCAGCAATACGAACGATTTCCATGCGATCCATCAATGGAGCAGGAATATTTAACGTATTGGAGGTCATAACAAACATCACACTAGAAAGATCGTACTCAACTTCTAGGTAATGATCAATAAACGTAGAATTCTGTTGAGGATCAAGGACTTCTAACAATGCTGCGGATGGATCCCCACGAAAATCCGATCCCATTTTATCTATCTCATCAAGCAATAGCAAAGGATTGCTACTCTTGGCCTTCTTAAGCGACTGTATAATCCTTCCAGGCATAGAACCAACATAAGTTCTACGATGACCACGAATTTCCGCTTCATCATGAATTCCACCAAGAGACACGCGAACATACTGACGTCCTGTTGCTCTAGCGATAGACTGTGCTAACGAAGTCTTTCCAACTCCAGGAGGGCCAACAAAACAAAGAATTAATCCCTTGTTTTTAGCTGCACGCACTTGCACTGCTAAATATTCAATAATACGCTCCTTAACCTTATCAAGACCAAAATGGTCCTGATCAAGAATACGCCCAGCCAACTCAAGATCTATCTTAACTTTCGACTTCTTATCCCATGGAACTCCCAAAAGCCAATCCAGGTAATTGCGCACAACAGAGGATTCTGCGGACATTGGACTCATCTGACGCAATTTTTGCAACTCGGACAAGGCTTTTCCACGTGCTTCTTTTGAAAGTTTCGTCTTAGCAATACGAGCTTCAAATTCGCTTATCTCATCACGACCATCCTCACCAGAATCACCAAGTTCTTTTTGAATCGCTTTCATCTGCTCATTTAAATAATACTCGCGTTGCGTTTTTTCCATTTGACGCTTAACTCGAGAACGTATACGCTTTTCAACCTGTAAAACAGATATCTCGCTCTCCATAAAGGATAACAACTTCTCAAGACGCTCTTTTACAGAAAGGGTTTCAAGTATTTTTTGTCGTTCAATAACTTTTATTGATAGGTGAGAGGCAAAAACATCGGCTAATTTGGAGTAATCCTCAATTTGACTAGCCATCCCTACGACCTCAGGAGAAATTTTCTTGTTTAATTTTATATAGTTACCAAACTCCGCAACAACGGAACGACTAAGAGCCTCTAGTTCCACCGCATCTTCATCTGGCTCTGATAAAACCTGTGTCTCAGCTTCTAAAAACTCCTCGCGATCCGTACAGCTAATAATGCGTGCCCGTACATTCCCCTCTACCAAAACCTTTACGGCACCATCAGGCAACCTAAGGAGCTGCAATACATCCACTATAGTACCAATATTATATACGGAAGAAGAGATCGGATTTTCATCACTCGGGTCAACTTGAGTAACCAAAATAATTTTCTTATCAGAAGTCATTGCCTCATCAAGAGCGCGAATAGACTTCTCTCTTCCCACAAATAACGGAACAATCATATGCGGAAATACGACAATATCGCGTAGCGGTAAAACCGGATACGCCACAATATCTACGTCATACTGATCCTCAGATACGTCACTACTCATAACATCTTCTTTTTTATCATTCTGCTTCTTCAAAATAAATCACCGAAATACCGAAACACACCGACTAACCGCAACCCTTAATAAGCAGATAGAACTTCACATATGCGATTTCAACCTCTTATCAACTAAAAACATCCTCAATGCCTCAAAGATCATCCCAAATTTTTTCACCCAATCCGAACCTCATCCAACCATAGATCTCTTAAAAACGAAACTTTAGAACCGAAAAATATTAGCTTTCCTATAACAATTCTAAAACCTTGAAAAGATCCCAACTCCATATCTATACAACGGCTATAAAAAACACGAAACCTAGGCAGAAACATTAGCCTTATCTCCTGTTCTATCAGCATAGACATTAAGAGGACGCGACTTACCCTTTACAACATCATGGGAAACAATAACACCACTAACACCTTTAAGAACAGGCAATTCAAACATTGTATCTAGAAGTATTTTCTCCATTATAGAACGCAATCCTCGAGCTCCTGTCTTACGATTAATCGCACGCCGTGCAATTTCCCGTAAAGCATCTTCATGAAAAACAAGCTCGATATCTTCCATTTCGAAAAGACACTGATATTGTTTTACCAGAGCATTTTTAGGCTCAGAAAGAATCCTAACGAGGGCATCCTCATCTAGATCTCCAAGAGTCGCCAATACAGGTAGACGCCCTATAAATTCTGGAATCAACCCAAATTTTACAAGATCATCTGATTCCAAATCACACAAAATTTCCCCAACACGCCGATCATCGGAATCTTTTACAGTAGCGGAAAAACCAATTGATGCCTTTTCACCACGAGCAGAAATTATCCGATCTAAACCGGCAAATGCCCCCCCACAAATGAATAGAATATTTGTTGTATCAACCTGCAAAAACTCCTGCTGAGGATGTTTTCTTCCCCCCTGCGGCGGAACAGATGCAATAGTACCTTCCATAATTTTCAGAAGCGCTTGCTGAACCCCTTCTCCAGATACATCACGCGTAATAGATGGATTGTCCGATTTTCTGGAAATTTTATCAACCTCATCGATATACACTATACCTCGCTGAGCGCGTTCCACATTATAATCTGCAGCTTGCAATAGCTTGAGAATAATATTCTCAACATCTTCACCAACATAACCAGCTTCAGTTAATGTCGTAGCATCAGCCATCGTAAAAGGAACATCAATAATACGCGCCAATGTCTGGGCAAGGTGAGTCTTACCACATCCCGTAGGACCGACCAAAAGGATATTGGATTTTATTAGCTCAACACCAGTATGATTCTTTGAAGAATGTGCCAAACGCTTGTAGTGATTATGAACAGCAACTGATAAAACCTTTTTTGCTTGCTCTTGTCCAATCACATATTCATCAAGAACTTTCAGAATTTCTTGAGGAGTTGGAATACCTTCACGCGACTTAGATATAGAAGACTTGCTCTCCTCGCGGATAATATCCATGCACAATTCAACGCACTCATCGCATATGAACACCGTAGGACCTGCAATTAATTTTCGAACTTCGTGTTGACTCTTACCACAAAACGAACAATAAAGCGAATTCTTCGGGGCATTACCATCGCCACAGGTTTTGCTCATGAGGCTCTCCTTCTAATACACCATACAAGAAATAAACTTCATATAGATTAGCAGATATTAAAAAACATTTATTATACAAATATTCAATTCTCCACCTATTAAAAACATATCCCTTTATGACAAAAGATTATGTATTCTTCTCTCTGCAGCAATCTATGACGTGATCACATATAACTAAAAATTATCCAACCTTTGTCTGCCAGGATATCGACATAATAAATTCAAGTAATCAACAATCCCTTACTATACAGCGTTATCCTCAATCTCAACTCGAGATATTAAAACCTTGTCGACCAAGCCCCAATCACAAGCCTCTTCTGCGGACATAAAGTGATCTCGATCTAATGTTCGCTCAACTTCCTCATAAGCCTTTCCGCAATGTTTTACGTACACCTGATTCAACCGACGCTTCATATTGATGATATCTTGAGCATGACGTTCAATATCAGATGCTTGACCCGAAAAACCTCCAGATGGCTGATGCAGCATGATACGCGCGTTAGGCAATACAAAACGCAGTCCCTTTTCCCCCGCAGATAAAAGCAAAGATCCCATAGAAGCCGCCTGACCTATGCAAAGTGTCGAAACGGGAGGTTTAATGAACTGCATAGTATCATAAATCGCCATCCCAGCAGTTACAACACCTCCTGGAGAATTAATGTAAAGGGAAATTTCTTTCTGTGGATTCTCCGCTTCAAGAAACAAAAGCTGAGCACATATGAGAGTCGCCATATAATCTTCAATCTGACCAGTAACGAAAATAATGCGCTCTTTTAGGAGACGAGAGTAAATATCATAAGATCGCTCACCTCGATTCGTTTGCTCCACAACCATTGGCACAAGCCCCAAAGAAACACCTTCAGAACTGCTCGCACGCTCTTTAAAACTCATCTTTAAAGATCCCTCCTAAAGAGTTGATATGCTTTCAAAATATTTCTCTCCTACAAGCTGAAATATCTTGCTTTCCACTATACACTACCAATGGAAAACACAACCTTCCATACAAAATAAATTCCCTATAAATCGTTAACATATAACTCGATTAGCACACGCCAAAATCAAAATTACAAATCGACACGCTTCAGGCGGAGTATAGCGGAAGCAAAATATGTTACAATAACTATCATCACTTTATTCAGAGCTATGATCACATAAATGATATCATTTCTTGCGATCAAAAACCGACAAAACCTCGCCAAATCCAATTTATCACTTCATTTCCTTACATGAATAACCTTTGAACATCCTGGTATAATTCAATTCCAAACAATGCCTCTTTTACCAAATCTGACGTATTCAATACTAGGGGGGCTTGATGCAAATTTACGAAGCAACATTGTGCGAAAATTTTCTGAGAACTGAAGAAACTTGTCTGCAAGACCTCCCTCCTATAAACAAGACGACAAGAAATCATGTAATTAGCTCTCCATATAAAGCCGCACAAATATGTAAAATAAACATAACACACTCAAGTAAATAAGATTTTTATCCTTTAAAATCCATCTGTATTGCATTGATTCTATGATAAGATAATAATTTATTGAAGAATAATGCATTCTGCATTTTCCCGCGATTCGCATCTCTATAGCAAGACGAAAAATCCTTTAGTTTCCCATATTTTTAAAGAATACATATAGGAATAATTACAGGCTTCTTCACTGAAAACACGATTTAGGTTCTGGTATTACTCATAACAAATACGCAGCGTTCCTAACGCCCCTAATCATTTTAAACGCAAGATAAAGTCAAGTTTTCATGGTTTCTATTGTTGCATCCATTCCAAATACGCAGCATTCCTCACCCTATATAAATCCAATCCAATAATATCAAGATGCGAAAAAGGTATTTTTATTTTATGAAAAAGAGGCCAAGTCCTTTATTGAGATAGGATTGCGCCTATCAAGGGTGATCACTTGTATCAAATCAATGACTTCTAATTCCTCCTACTCTCTCGTGAATAATGATTAAATATTAATTGTATACGCCATGCAGAGCAGCTGAAATCAGCGATCAATACCTATCCGCTTGTTCTCTATACACAAAGAAAAACCATACCAAGAAGAGCTTGTTCATCTTGCAAAAGGACATATTCCATTATCCTCTGTATCTTTTTGGATATAAAAAGGAATCTCAAAATAGACTTGACTGGAAAGAAAAAGATCGGCAGCCCAAAGAATTTCGCTGCAAAATGTCGTATCCTATTAACGTAATGTCATCCATATCTGACCACAGAAGACACAATATATCTTTGTCGGAAAATGGAAAAAAGACCGTAAGCACTAATTAACACCTTGTTTGTGCGCAATGAGTTCGGAGTATCGTTTGATTGCGCGTCGAAACAAAAATTAAAAACTCAGATAGAATATAAAGACAGATTCATGAATCTCCCAGAAAAAAGGAGAGAGGTTAAGTAATTTCAGAAAAAAAGAGGAAGCGACCTTAAAGGAATTCAGCAAATCGATAGGATTTGCCTATTTCCACCACAAGCACCTATGAAAGAGACATATCAGAACCAGAAATAAAAACCGCCCTTAAGATCAAGAAAGCATTAAAAAAAACCGCTAGACTGTATGGATCCACTTTGGCAACGGAATAATCACTTCTAAAAGACTTTTGTCTTCTCTCTGCAATCCCTTTGGAAAGCCCCTTCAAAAAAAATTCCCAATTGTAGAAATGCTTTTTTTTGATGGCATCACAAGCTTTTGCTATCGATCCTATTAAATCATCTCATAGTAATAGCGCACTAGATTTAACTCGTGCTACAGCGATTTTCTCTGATCAGGGTGAATGTTTCCAGGTTTCTACTGCAATAAATATAGATGATATCAGTCGGCGTATTGAGGTGCATGCAACTTAGAAAGCCTCAAAAAACAGCAAATAAATTTTATAAATAGAAAGCAAATCAAACAATCAATATCGTAAAATCACTTTTGAAGCTGAGTAATACCATCCTCCAAAGAAGCACCTATGTTTATCCGAATGGATGTCAGGGGGGCGTCAACTGTTCGTCAACGTTGCAGAATATCAACAAATTCGCATAGATTTTGAACATCATCGGCATATGATATCATCTCAAGAATACGAGTCTTCATGCTTTCTGCAATTAAAACCTTTGCACGATCAGAGCTAATAACGCTGTGAATAATCTCCGATTGGTATAGAGAACTACTAACATTTTTCATCAATAGATTAGGTACAGATGTTGGAGATTTTGCAGACCTTCGTTCTACTGGTGTTTCTTTATTGAGCTTTCAAAGGAAGATCTGGTTGTCGTCACTTCCGCTGACGCGCGTATAATCATTCCCATTGCAGGAAAGCTCTATACCGCCATTAGCATAGATATATGTTTTATTTGCGCCTTTCCCTGACCTGCCTCTAACTCCAAGTATGCCCAATTATCCCCTATATATATTCGCCGCATTGTATAGGTAGCCATAAAATGAGAAGTTGATTTATTATTGAGCTCCAAATTAGGGCTTTTTTAATTCTTGCGTTAATTACATGCTTCGCCAAGGAAATTATTTTGCATATCTGCGAATTTAAAGGCAAAGCGTATCGTTTATGATGGCAGGTATTTCTGCATCAACAAGCCCATAATATTTTTCTGCAATTGAATACAACTCTTTGCTCAATATGGTATTTTTTCGTAATAACTGTTAACTCGTCTCGCCTAGTATGACTTTACATAATCCGAGCGGACAAAACATAAAATTCAAATACCTCATGATCCGAATCCTTCGCAAATAAAGCAATATTCAAAACGACACTCATTCTTCACAAACAGACCAAGCCACCCTATGTTCAATTATCCCTTTCACAAAACCATACTCAAAATAAATCTTTCCTCCTCTCTTTTGGCGGCATCTAAAAAATCCTATTGGTATAAAATACTCACTGAAGAAAGATGAAAACCGTCTCTTTAAATTTATTTCAGAAAACTTTGGATTGATCTTCATAATATTTTGCGATATCCGATACGGAGATATTGTGTAAAACTAAGTCTTCTGATACTTGTAATAGTACGCTTACACGGAGAATGGCGTAGAATCTTATCTAGGAGTGTATTTAAGTGTTTCTCCTTGAGCAAAGAAGATGGTGGATTATATTTTCGGCAAATAGCAGAGATATTGATCATATTTGTTTTCTTTTGACTGCGGAGTTTGTCTCGTTATTGACTAATAGATAAGTACTTGATATCAATAACATCTTCCCCTTAGCTTAGGTTAAGGTATTTTGGTCTTGAGACAGAATGCTGAAGATTAAGACGGGTGTAGTAGTATAGTATGCGCCATGTTTGGTGCAGATTTTGTGGAAAATTAAGGGAAAGTCATTGCGATGCCGAGCTTCTTTCAAAAACCGAGTGAAGTGGAAAAGAAATGGATATTGATTGACGCCAAAGGATTGATTGTTGGACGACTTGCTTCTCAAATAGCTCTTCGTTTGCGCGGCAAGAATAAACCTACCTACACACCCAGCGTTAATGATGGCGAATCTATCGTTGTTATAAACGCGAGTAAGGTTGAATTTACAGGTAAGAAATACGAACAGAAAACTTATTACCGTCATACCGGCTATCCTGGAGGGATAAAGAAGGCGACTGCGAGAGAAATAATTGAAGGGAAATCCCCTACAAATGTACTCAAGAAAGCTATTGAAAGAATGATCCCGAGAGGTCCTTTAGCAAGGCAACAACTTAAAAATCTGTATGTTTACGCAGATGACGGACACCCTCATGAAGCTCAAAGTCCAACATTCGTGGACATTGCAAAGTTGAACCCTAAAAATTCTAGGAGAACCTGATCATGGAAGATATTATTGCGCTTGAAGAATCTGTTAAAAATGTAAGTGAATCCATTCCTCCTGCGCCTATTATACATTCCCGCAAGGTTGATGAATTGCAACGATCTTATGCTACTGGGAAAAGAAAAGAAGCTATTGCGCGTGTATGGGTCAAGCTCGGTGTTGGGAAAATTACTATTAATAAAAAGGATTTTACACAATATTTTGCACGTCCCGCCCTACAAACCGATGTAAAAAAACCTATGGTCTCCGCTGATAAAGAAGGTAACTTTGATGTTTATGCAACCGTTTCCGGAGGAGGACTTTCCGGTCAAGCAGGAGCTGTCCGCCATGGAATTGCAAAGGCTTTAACATATTTTGATCCGATTCTGCGACCACAACTCAAAAAAGATGGCTTCTTGACTCGCGATAGTCGTGTTGTTGAGCGTAAAAAATACGGAAAAGCTAAGGCTCGTCGTAGTTTCCAGTTTTCAAAACGCTAATTGCAGAAATTTTTCTACTATTTTTGAGGATTATCACGGATTTTTGATCACGTAGTTTTTGAATCTATTGAGAACTGTGTTTCATCAAAAAGAAATTTAATTGTCGCGTTTCTTTTATATCTTGTACTGGTTATCTATTAAAACAAATGATCCTTCCTTAGATAGCTTGGGGAATTTTATTGAAATATTTATGTTTTTCTAGGTTATCAAGAACGAAATGTATAAAGATATATGTATAAAATTTTTATAGATGGCGAACATGGAACAACTGGCTTGCAAATCCGTGAGCGCATAATGCGACGTCAAGATCTGACGTTGCTTTCAATCCCTAAAGAAGAAAGACATAACGTTCATTATCGCGAAGATCTTTTGAATACAGCGGATATTGCAATCCTTTGTTTGCCAGATGAAATATCTTTGAAAACCATCAAATTATTGAAAAAAGACGTGACAAAAGTTCGTCTCATTGACACCTCAACGGCACATCGCACCTCACAAAATTGGGTCTATGGCTTTCCCGAAATGGACAAAGATCAATCAAAAAAGATACGTTCATCTCGATATATATCTAATCCAGGATGCTATTCTACGGGCGCTATAACAATTCTCCGTCCGTTACGAAAAGTCAAAATCCTCCCCGATGAATATCCAATCAGTATCAGTGCGGTTTCCGGATATACAGGAGGCGGCAAAAAATTGATATCCAGAATGGAAAAAAAGAATCTTGAAGATTCAATCAGTAGCAATCATTTTTTCTATAGCTTGGATCTTCTACATAAACACTTACCAGAAATAACTAAGCATAGCCTTATAAAAAAAGATCCCTTGTTTTTGCCTTCTGTAGGTCGTTTTCCTCAAGGAATTGTTGTTCAAATTCCATTGAATCTCGATAAACTCACTTGGAAAACCAGCTTAGAAGAAATCCACGATATTTTCCGTGAGTATTACAACGGACAAGATACCATCTCTGTAATTCCATTAGAGACCAGCAAGGATATGAATTCCGTGGATTGTGAAATGATGGCAGGCAGCGACAAAATGAACTTGTTCGTTTTCGGATCCCCTCAAGTTCCACGCGTCAACATTATGGCAGTTTTTGATAATCTAGGAAAGGGAGCAGCGGGAGCAGCAATTCAAAATATGGATTTACTCATATCTTCTCTTTAAAGAAATATACCTGTCTAATTCTTACCTTATATAAGGCTTATATCCCTCTTTGAACCGCTCTTAATGCAATTTATTGCTCACGACAAAGCGTCGTCACAAGGGTATTCCGAACGACAAAAATATAATCCTTCCGGAGGAGCGACAGGTCCGCATGCCCTACGATCACAGGATTGCAGGACATTTTTTAAATGATCCGGAGTCCATTTACCCTCACCTACCAACTTGAGACTACCAACAAAAGAACGCACTTGGCGATGCAAAAAACTCCGGGCAACAACTCGAATTTCAATAGTATTTCCCGATTTAATGACGTCAAGGCGATCAACTGTTCGTATAGGAGAGGATGCTTGGCAATGAACCGACCGAAAAGCAGTAAAATCATGACGACCAACCAAATACTGTGCCGATACCTGCATAGCCTCACAATTCAAATCTTTTGGAATCCACCATGCACGCCCTTTTTCAAGAGCAAGGGGTGTTCGTCTCGCAATGATACGATACAGATAACTCCGACGAATGGCTGAAAAACGAGCGTGAAAATCATTGTCTGTAACTCGTACATCAAGTATGGTAATGGCGGTAGTACGAGCAGCAATTCTCAAATGAAAATTCAAAGCATTACATAACTTTTCTGGAATCCATTTTCGCATCAAGTCAACATGAGCAACCTGTCCGAAAGCATGAACTCCCGAATCAGTACGACCTGCACCATGCAAAGTTACTACTTCACCCACCGCACAAAAGATAGCTTCTTCTATCGACTGTTGAATTGAAGAACCATTTTTCTGTCTTTGCCAACCAACATAACCCCCACCATCATACTCAATTGTAAAACGATAACGAAACATCACCTAATCCTGGCACCAATCGTGAGCGGATGCCCTAAAAGAAAATCTTTTGAATTCAGAGGAGCATGACCACCTGCTTTTTGCAAACGAATTATACGTATTGCTCCTTGGCTACAAGCCACCGTAAAATCAGAACCAATGATCTCACCTGGCTCTCCCTTACCATCCACCAATTGGGACATCAACAATTTAACGCGTTCAACTCTATGACCAATCGGAATTTCTATCCATGCCCCAGGCAGAGGGGAAAATGCTCTAATATGATTATGAACTTCTTGAGATGATTGAGTGAAATCTACACGCATCTCACTCTTGGAAATTTTTTTAGCATAGGTAATGCCATTTTGTTCTTGAGGAACCATACAAAAATTATTTGCTTCAAGCCGATCCATCGATTCTACCATCGCATTTGCACAAAGAGTACTCAACTGATCATGTAATTCTCCGGTCGTCATGTCAGGATGTATTGAAATCTGCTTTACAAGACCAACAGGCCCAGTATCCAAACCCGCATCCATCTTCATAATTGCTACTCCAGTCTCACTATCACCTGCCATGATAGCACGCTGTATGGGAGAAGCACCACGCCAACGAGGCAACAGCGAAGCGTGTCCATTATAAAAACCCAAGTTTACTACTTCTAAAATATAACTCGGAATAATCAATCCATACGAAACAACCACCGCAACATCAGCATCAAGCTTGAAAAATTCGTCGCAATCTGATTTTTGAAAATTGCTTGGAGTACGAATTGGAATATTCAAATCATGTGCGATTTGATGTACTTTAGAAGGAATAACCTTTAAACCACGCCTCCCAGCTGGACGCGGTGGTCGCGTATACACAACTATAACTTTATGAGAAGAAGAAACTAGTGCCCGCAATGTAGAAACAGCAAAATCCGATGTTCCCATAAAAATAATCCGCAACGACAAGAAAATATCCTTATTAACTATAACTCAAAAGCTAAACTGAAAACCTTGCTAATTTTGAAAATTTGCGCATTACCATATCACGCTTTAAACGTGAGATGCGATCTATGAATAAAACTCCATTTAAATGATCTATCTCATGCTGTAAGCAAGTGGCTAATAAGCCGTCAGCATAGATAATTTGATGCTGTGCGCTACAATCTTGATATTTTACAACTATAGAAGCAGGACGCCTTACATCAGACATATATCCAGGAATTGATAAACATCCCTCCTGATAAACAGAAAAATCTTCTGAGGTTGATACTATTTCCGGATTAATAAACACCAATGGATTCTGGACATCATCGTTGGATTTTCGAGATATATCAACAACCACCAATCTATATAAAATTCCAACTTGTATAGCAGCCAATCCACAACCTTGGGAGTAATACATAGTCTCCAACATATCCTCTGCCAATCGCGTGATATCAAGATTGATTTCCTCTACCGGTAGACAAACTTTCCGCAAAATGGGATCTGGCAGAAGGACAAGAGGCTTAATTGTCATAATTTCACTCTAAATTTTACCTTGGAGTACAGTGCGTATATTTCGTTAGATAGTATTCTAGGCGAAAAGTACAATACCAACCGTAATTAGCAAGATTCCAACTCCAGTTTTCCAGTAGAATAGTTCATAGAATAAGATGGATGAAAAGAAGTTAACTGTCATTATAACAGAGGATATCCAAATAGGCTATGCAATACTAAGAGGAAATCGCGAAAGAAAAGAAACGTAACACCAAAAATTTGCAATGAACAAAGGCGAGCCCTAACCAGGAAAACTCATTTGATAGAAAAGAAATCGAATCAAATAAACGGGGAATCCTTCTGGGCGGGATCATAGATATCTTGAGCAGAACGATCGCGGGAGCGCTGACTACAATACTTGTGATCAAAACAATCCATCCCATTACTCGCACCTCCATTTAGGCGGATCAATAAACGCAAATGTGCGATAGACATTGCCCGCAATTATTGACTTAAGATCTAGACGAAAATTACTATTAGGTAATCCTCCGCTTGTCTTGGTATATTCACACCAAAACCAAAGACGAAGCTAACAACATCGCTACAGGCAATACACTAAGCCATCCGAATCGTCACCAGAAAACACCTATATGCTAAAACAAAACAGAGACATATGAACATGAACATACTTCAATACGTTCACACACTCCTATACCCTCATGAGAATATTTTTATTATTATTTGTCAATGTATCCCTATTTTATAATCCCACCAATACCTGAAGAGGAGCTTTTGAATACGGCATCTTCTTGTCAAAACGATTTCATTCTGTTGCAGACTACGATATAGAATGCATTGGCGTTTTTTTTATGGCATTACATCGTATATGTTAATT
>NZ_JACETX010000027.1 GCF_014048425.1 Candidatus Liberibacter sp.
CACGACGTGACTTACATCACTCTCGACGATATGCTGCGATCAATGTAGTATTCCAAAAAGGGATATCAATGTTTTAGGAAAACATATATTGGAATATTTTCCTTATACCTATGAGATTTTAAGATATTGCCATTTTTGTGATTACGCTGCATTTTTAGTTAAGTCTCTTTTATGGAAAGGATTTAACAAGGTGATTGGGTTTTTGTATCATAGGGAGATACAATAATTTTCTTGCTATATCTGTTTGAATATAAAATCATTTTTATGAGGCATTATGGTTTTATTTTCCTAGGATTATGCAAGCTTTAAGTAATCTGCTTTTCCAATAGAGTTTCTTGGAAAAAGTTCTCTAAAGGTATTTGTATCTTAGTGAAGCTATGGAGCACCTACAGGTTAGACGGGGAATATTTCGTATACTTTTAGCTATTCTTGAACATATATAAAAAGGATAAAAACATTTTTCTTTTAGGATGCCTACAATGGGTTCTTGTTGTTTTTTCTGAAAGCAGCTACAGCGTTTCGTGCCATTGCATCAACTATTTCATTCTCTCGATGTCCGGAATGTCCTTTTATCCAATGTAGAGTAACTTCATGTATTTTTTTAGCTTTCAAGAGTTTTTTCCAGAGTTCTACATTTTTTACAAGTTCGTTTCCAGTGGTACGCCAACCATTTTTTTCCCATGTTTTGACCCATTGTGATAATCCTTTATGGACGTATGTGCTATCTGTATACAAGTCAACTTTACATGGATACTTAAGAGAAGTGAGAGCTGCAATTGCAGCCATTAATTCCATTCGGTTATTTGTGGATTCTTGTTCTCCGCCGGACAGTTTTTTTTCTGTTCCTTCATATCGTAATAATACTGCCCATCCTCCCGGACCAGGATTCCCGGAACATGCTCCATCGGTATATGCTTTAACATGTTTCAAATCTTCAAAACCCATATTGTGATATAGAGGATATTGTTTTATGGAAGCGAAACTTACAGAGGTATTCTGCTGGATCCTTTTTGGTTGTTAAAGGACCATATTGGATGTTTTGACTGTCGTGAAGTCGCATTAAGAAAAAACACAAGGCTGCTCCTCGCAAGAGAATAGGAAGAGATTGCATTTCATCTTTTGAGATCTCCCGTATTGTATTATATCCCTTTAATAGAGAATTCGCTTTAATTGCGTTATAGGAATAATCTTTTTCGAAACACCAAGCATTGATACAAATAGATAGATCGTATGCGAGAAAATCATTGCATGCGAAATAAAAATCAATCAACCCTATGATGTGATTTTTGTAAAAGCGTACATTATCTGGAAACAAATCAGCATGAATAATTCCTTTAAGCAATTTTTTTGGCCAAACCTCTTCAAGAAAACTCAATTCAAAATCTATCTCTTTTTTATAATCCTTATCGATATTAGATGGGCGACATTTTCCCCATAAAATTTTCCAATCAGGGAGAGATAAACTATTTTTTCTGTGAGGTTTAAAATTTTTGGTTTTTTGATGCATGAGAGACAGCATGCAACCAACTTCTTCACACTGTTTTGGGGAAGGATCATATAAAGAATTACCTTCAATATAAGAAAAAATGCTTGCAGGACATCCAGAGAGAGAGCCATAAATCTTCCCATCATTTCTGGGAAGGGGTTGAGGGCATTTCAATCCATTAGAAGAAGCATGACTCATTAAACCAAGAAAGAAAGGCAAGTCATTTTCCATGACACGCTTCTCATATAAAGTTAGTATGAAGATTCCTTTAGAGGTTTTAATGATAAAGTTAGAATTCTCTGTTCCCTCAAGTATAGCATCATAAGAATTGAGTTTTCCTATATTATATTCTTGAATGAAGCCATTAAGCTCTTCTGGATGAGGATAAGTATAAACTGACAATGCTTGAACTCACGTGCGTTTCGGATGAAAGACAGAGGAATTTTAGAACAACAACATAGTGGAACGTAATAGCTCTATTGAAGATAATCAATAATAGTTTTTTAAAATGCATAAAAGGATAAAGATTTGTGAAATTCCTTGTTAAATATAGAACGACAGGTTGATAGATAGAGGCGTTAGAATTCATAGGTTGATTGATATCATAAATATTTTAAATTTTAATCTATATAATCATTTCTGAAAACATATTGAACGAAATAGGAAAGTATATACGAGGTTTTTCGCTTGATATTATTTTTCAACTCTTATGGGTGTAGTCAGATTATTTTATTGAGATCTGTTTTTTGCAGGAGATAAGCCAATAATTTTATGGACACAATCCATGGTTTTCTGAGCACGACTGCGGGCATGGATAGCTCCCTCGTGTAGAATGTGGTCAACATAGGAGGGATCCCGCAAATATCTACGGATCTCTGTAGATATTGGTGTAATTTCGGATACAATCGCATCAATGAGAGTTGGTTTGAATTTAGAGAAAGGTTGTCCTCCAAATACCTTCAGGATGTCTTTCTTTTCTTTTCTTTCAAGAGAAGCAAGTATTCCTACAAGATTATTTGCTTCAGGGCGAGTTGTTAGTTCTTCAATCTGGAAAGGTAGGACATCGGAATCGGTTTTAGCCTTTTGGATTTTTTTTGCAACACTATCTGCATTATCAAGCAAATTAATACGAGATAAATCGGAAACATCAGATTTGGACATCTTCTTAGAAGCATTTCTCAGAGACATGATACGCGGTGCGGAATTATCAATTAAACCTTCAACAATGGGGAAAGCAAAGGGGACTAATTGCCCATCAAGTTCAATTTTAGCATCATGTCCTAGTTTTTCTATTCTATCGGCAAATTCGGAATTAAATTTCTGGGCTATATTGCGAGTTAGTTCAATGTGTTGTTTCTGATCGTCGCCTACAGGAACGAGTGTGGTGCCATATAGGAGTATATCAGCCGCCATTAAAGTAGGATAAGCATAAAGACCAAGGGAGATTTTTTCGCTATTTATTCCAGCCTTATC
Source organism: Candidatus Liberibacter sp. (assembly GCF_014048425.1). Taxonomy (GTDB): domain Bacteria; phylum Pseudomonadota; class Alphaproteobacteria; order Rhizobiales; family Rhizobiaceae; genus Liberibacter. The sequence continues at coordinate 2,960 of NZ_JACETX010000027.1, forward strand.
CTTGAATTGTGTCATACGATTCATCCATCCCATAGAAACGATGCAATTAAAAATCCATGCAAGCTCGCTATGTTGGGGGACTGAAGATTGTTTGAATATAATTTGTTTTTTTGGATCGATGCCTATTGCTAAAAAAGTAGCGGCAACCAAGCGAATTTTATCATGCAGGTCATCTAGAAACATTCCATTGGTGATAGCGTGTAAATCTGCGATGCAATACATGCACTTGTAAGATTTTTGTAGCTCCGCAAACCTGCGTATTACACCCAAGTAATTACCCAAATGCAACTCCCCGGTTGGTTGGACTCCAGAAAATACAAGTGTTTGTGGTGAGTTCATTTTAAGACTCCAAATATCCTTGTGTTTACAAAGAAAACGACTTGATCTTTACAAGGTCAATTCTGGTTTTTTTTTAATAAAAACCATTTTTCAAACTAGCTTCTTCCGAATTTATTTCAACAATTTTAAAAAATTTTTTCCAACAAAGAGGATTGTTGAAACGAAATAAATAAGCGCTCCGCTTAAGAGTATGATGGTTAGAGCTTTGAATTTATTTATGAATGGTTCTCCTGGAACGATAAGGGTGGAAAAATAGGATTTGAGAAACATGATAGCAATCCACATGATCCCCGAAGAAGCAAGGAAGCTTAGAACATGATAGATGGTTTTCGATGACAAAAGAATTTTCTTGCGTTTCAATAAATTGGTTGCCAAGCAAATTGTATTAAGCCATCCGGCTATAATTTCGGCATAAGCAATTCCATATCCGCCAATGAACGGAAACAATATAATTGCAAGTCCAAGGTTTACAAGAGCGGATATCAAAGTGAATTTCATGGGTGTTTTTGTATCTTTTCTAGCATAAAATTCCGGCTGCAAGGCTTTTGTGAGAATAAACCCTGGAATCCCTAAACTGTAAATCGATATGATAGTAGAAACGATAGTGGTATTTTCTTGTGTAAAAGCTCCGCGCTCGTAAAGAACACGGATGATTTCTTCTGAAAGTGTGCACAGCGCGAAAACAATAGGGATAGTAAAGAAACAGATAAATTCAATTGTCCGATTTTGAATAAGGAAGATTTTCTTTCTATTTCCTTCTTTAAAGAGACGAGATAGTTCTGGGAGTAGTATAATTCCAATAGCAGATCCAATGACTCCAAGTGGTAGTTGGTATATGCGCTCGGCATATTGAAGAGAGGAAATAGTTCCTTCCTTTCCTGAAGCAATGGCTTGTCCTACGGTTTGATTTATTTGGACTATTCCTCCCGTAAAAACAATAGGTAAAGTTATTTTTAAAAACTTTTTAACATTGTCAGTTATGTGTGGATATTGAAGGAGAATTTTAATTCCAGTATTTTTCACAAAAAAATATACGACGGAAAATTGGATTATGCCAGATAAAAGGACACCCCAAGAAAGAAGATATGCCGCGTCTTGTGCACTATACTGATTTAATGTTGCATAAATCATGACAAAAATCAGTACGATATTGAGAAAAATTGGGGAAATAGATGCTATAAAATAGTATCCCAAAGAAAACAACATGCCGCTCATTAGAGCCGTGAGGGACATACACATGAGATAAGGGAACATTATGGTGGATAGTTTTACTACCAGGGAGTATTCGGCTGCATTAATATGATAAAATCCAGGAGCCAACACAAAACGGACGAGGAGAGGCATTGTAAGCTCTATGACAACAGTCAGTATTAAAAGCATCCAGAATAAAACGCTGAGAATCTCTGAGGAGAGACGTTGGGCACTATCAGCTCCATTTTTTTTTGTTTCTTCAGAAAAAAGAGGAATAAAAGAAGTATGGAGGATGCCTTCTGCGAGCAGTCGACGAAAGAGGTTAGGAAAACGAAATGCTATGTAAAAAGCATCTGCTATAAAACCTATTCCAAGAGTCGAAGCCATAAAGGTTTCTCGTATAAAACCAAGAATACGACTACCCGAAACGGCTATCCCTACAGTAAAAAATTTTCGTAGAATTTTCATATACAGTATATACCCAATTTCCTGAATTGTTTTCTGGTTCAGATTCTGGAGGTAATATCCGTATAGGGTATTCATTCTAGGGAAATTTTCCAGCAAAACCTTTTTTGTAAAGTACACATAAAAAATCAATACACCGAATAATTTATTAAGGGAAGGTGTTTACTGTAGTTGCTTTTGGGATTTTGAGATGCGAACAAAAAAATACCAGAGATTGTATTTGAAATTATGGTAAATTTAATGTAAAAATTTTTCCATTAGGGGAAGAGGGATCCCTTTGTTATAGGCGAAAGGGGATTTTTTATGGATAGTGTCGTTTCTTCAGTTCCGCATATTGATATGGTTCTTTTAGAAAAGCTAGCAAAAGTTTCATTGCAGGTTGGTTTGCGTATTAGAGAAGGGCAAAATCTTATAGTAATGGCGCCGGTTGTCGCATTGCCTTTTACGAGGTTGATAACTAAACATGCTTATTTGCTTGGAGCTGGGTTAGTGAATACCTTTTATACTGATAGTGTTTCCAATACTATGCGTTATAAGTATGGTGGCGACAACACATTCGATAGGGTTGCAGATTGGTTTTGTGGAGCACTTTCGGATGCGTATTCAGGTGATACTGCTTTGCTGACTGTATCTGGTGATGATCCATTGTTGTTGATTAATGAAGATCCTTGTAAAGTAAGTCGTGTAAATCGTGCGTATTTGAAAGCGTATAAACCGGCACTAGAGAAGATTTCTAATTTTGATCTCAATTGGAGTATAGTCCCTTATCCAAGCCCTGCATGGGCAAAGGTCGTCTATTCCGATGATCCTGAGCCAATTGCGATCGCAAAGCTTGCGAAAGCTATTTTTTCAGTTTCTCGTTCTAATTCCGACGATCCCATAAAAGCTTGGGAAGAGCATAATAATCGTCTTCATGAAAAGGCTAAATGGCTGAATAAAAAAGATTTTTCTGAAATTCGTTTTACGGGTCCGGGGACATGTTTGACTGTCGGTTTGGCGGATGACAATCAGTGGACTGGTGGATCTTCTCCTGTACAAAATGGGATAACTTGTAATCCGAACATTCCAACAGAAGAAGTTTTTACCGCTCCTCATGCTCGGAGAGTTGAGGGTTATGTATCAAGCACTAAGCCACTTGTATATCAAGGAATGTTGATTGATGGTATTAGGGTGGATTTTAAAGGGGGGCGTGTTGTTGAAGCAAAAGCCTCAAAAGGGCAGGATATGCTCAACAGAATATTAGACATTGATGAAGGTGCGCGTAGACTTGGAGAGGTGGCGTTGGTACCTCATTCTTCCCTTGTATCAAAAATGGACACTTTATTTTACGACACCCTGTTTGATGAAAACTCAGCGTCGCATATAGCGTTTGGTCAATGCTATTCTAAATGTTTAAAACAACCTTCTCATGCATCATCCGACTGGATCGCGGAGCGGGGAGGAAATTCAAGTATAGCACACATTGACTGGATGATAGGTTCGGGAGAAATTGACGTAGATGGTCGTACTAAAGACGGAGGTCTTATCCCTGTTATGAGAAAAGGGGAATGGGTTATTTCAGAATAAGCTTCCTTGGCTATCTTGAGGTTTCCCCTTGGATTTTCGAGGGCGATTGTTTCCCCGTATGGATGGTTTATGTGGAGAGGAAGAATCGAGATTGTTTTCGTTTGTTATCGTGGCGTTGATTCTTCCATCAAAAAATTCAAGAATTATATTTTTTCCAGCATGCAGCTTGGTTGCTTTCATTATAGGGTTGTTTTCGCCATCTCGGATGATGGAATATCCGCGCTTGAGTGTGTTTTTATGAGACAGTGAGAGCAGAATACGGTTTTTAGTTGAAACCAATGTCCGGCAATCTTTTACTTTGCACAATAACATGAATTCGGAACGGTTGATTAGTTCTTGTATACAAGAGTGAAGGTGGGTTATTCGATTGCTTGTTTTTTCATGTAAGATGTGAATCTTTGTGCTATTTTGCTGGATTTTTGAACGAATATCTCTTAAATATTTTTCGATATGGTGATCGATATATGCTTTTCTTGCAATCATGTTTTGATGGCAATGTTTAATGTAATTTACGGGTAAGTCTGATTTTATTCTGCAAGCTATGTTTTTGAAGACCTGATATTTTCGAAAAATTTTTATTTCAAAGGTATGTTTTAGTTCAAGAGATAGCTTATCAAGACGATAACGAGGACATGATATAATTTGATCAGAGCTTGGAAAAGATTTTATTAAAGAATAAACTTTATTGAGTTTATGTCCTATAACTCGCAAAATTGCTTCCTGTAACCGAGATCCAAGGCTTATGAGAGATGATGTTAAATGAGATTTTAAGGGAACGGCGATTTCAGCAGCTCCTGTGGGGGTGGGAGCTCGCAAGTCTGCGGCGTAGTCAACCAACGTCCAATCAGTCTCGTGTCCGATAGCAGAGATGAGAGGGATAGAGCTTTCTGCTACCGCTCTTACAACTATTTCATCATTAAAGCACCATAGATCTTCCAAGCTGCCGCCGCCTCGTGCAAGAATGATCGTATCCGGTTTGGGGCAGTAGGTTTTTTTGCCCAGAGAATTTAATTGTCGTAGTGCATTCGTTATTTCCTGGGAGGCGCCTTCACCTTGCACTTTAACAGGAAAGACAATAACTCGGAGAGGAAATCTACAAGAAATTCGTTGCAAAATATCGCGAATAACTGCTCCTGTTGGTGATGTTATAACCGCGATAATTTTGGGCATAAATGGGATAGGATTCTTGTATTTATCAGAAAAAAGACCTTCTTTTCGGAGTTTTCCCTTTCTTTCTTCTAGAATGGTCATGAGAGCGCCGACTCCAGAGGGGGAAAGAGATTCTACGATTATTTGATATTTAGAAGATCCTGGGAAAGTTGTTACTCTTCCAGAAACGAGAAATTCTATCCCCTCTTCAGGAGTAAATTCCATTTTATTGAGTGTACCTTTCCAGATTACGGCATCAATTTTGGATCGGGCATCTTTTAGCGCAAAATAAGCGTTGCCAGATGAGTGTGGTCCCCGATATCCAGAAATTTCTCCCCGTACACGCACGTATGAAAAATTTGATTCAACAGTAAATTTTATGCGGCCGGATAACTCTGATATGGAACATTCAATGGGATCCAAAGAATTGTTTTTGAGAGGATAAATCATAAATTCCTAATACTTCTAATAGGTGACTTCTCTTTGAAAAACAAAGTATTGCAAGGAAACGAGTGGGATCAAATGAAGTTATGGTATTATACATCAGCATTAAAATCTACAGGTTATCTTGAGAATTGGTTGCAAGATATACTATCTAAAAAAGCAAAATTTAGTGAATAAAACGGTATAATTTGACATTTTGGTTCTCGTTTCCGGGGAATTCTTCAATATAACTAGGAAGATCGTTTTTTAGGATTTTAGCATAAAGTCCTTCAGGATTTGTTTTCTGTAACATCCTGACCTCTGGATCATCTGGGCAGATTGCTAGGATTGTAACGCCTGTACTTTCTAAAAGCCTTTTTGCTTCATTTGGAGAGGAAAGCGCAATATGCAATTGCGCAAGCATTCCAGCTTGGTTTCGATGATATGGACCTGAGATTACACGATGTTTTGTGAGTCTTAAAATAAATGGTCCCATGTTGGAACTGGCGGAGACAACTCCATTAGAAAGTTTGCCTAGTCTTTCTAGGGAGCTTTTTGTACTGTATACACAATCAACATCATTATTGAACTTGCTTACATTTGGATGTTCGATAAAATATTGCAGTATCATATATATAACAACCCAAAACATAGGTGTGGATGCTGATAAGGCAATAGCATAAGATATTTTACCTATCCGTTCTTGGGGATTTTGTATGCTTTTTGTGCGCAATGCTTTGATGAGCGGAAAGAATGCCAGAGGAACCAGAATATTGACAAAGGGATATTGCCTTATCTCTATTAAGGAAATTGCCCAATTAGGTAGGATAAGCATTAGAAGGATGCTATGTAGCGTTAAATTATCTCTTTTTATTATACGATATAAACACACCAATATCCCTGCTAAACCAGGCATAAAAAACAAGAAGATTGATGCAGGAGTGTTTCGAGCGACATCTGTAAAGGATTGGGCCTCAGAGACGTGATCCAGCCAGAGTTTTTTGAGCATGGGATCATGAGAGGACATGGGATTTCCAATGCACTGTGGTGCTATTACGAATCCAGCAATTAATATGACGCTTACAAGAATTATAGTTGCCATAATACGCGAGGATATGTTTTTTCTTGCTAATATAGTTGCAGTGAAGAGTCCAACGTTGCTTATCATCAAGAGTGAATAAATGCCGAAAGAAAAATTATCACATGTTATAGATGTATATTCTTTGGGAGATATAAAACAAACAAAAGATAAGGTAAGAAAGATTGTGAGTGATAGTGTAAAAGCACGAGCAGCAGGAGAAAATTTTTCGCCCTTAGTTATCCACAGCAAGAATACAATGCCATAGGCAGATATGATAAAAGGGATGGTTTCTGCTCCGATGACAATGGATGTTGTTACTGCTATGCCGGCTATAAAAAAACTTAAAGGTTTCCATGTTTGATCGACAAACATCGCTGCGATAATCGCTGTTAGCACTAGTTGTAAATTGTGATGATCAATGTATCCGGGAGAGAAATGCGGAATAAGTCCGAGATAAGCTAGTGTTAAGATGGGGGCTAGGTGCATACCATATACGCCAGAAATCCTTTTCCCTGCAAAGGTCATCGCGAACATTAGTGGTATAATGAGGATTAGAGGATAGACCATTATAGCGATATTTTCTGCTTGTTCCTGTTGTTGTGTACATAAGGAAAACAGCAGAATGAGACCGCCGATAAGGGCATCTATAAAGCGGGACCAATGCATTAGGATCCCCCCGTTTAAGCCTAGTCGGTATTGGTGCGTGTCGAACCAATTTTGTCCAGAAAGCCAGTCGCGAACTTGAACAATGCGCATGGTGCTGTCGGTATCGTTTGTAAGGTAATAGTCAGGTTGATGTGAAGAAGCACAGATAATCATAAAAATGATTGTTGCCGTTGCGTACATAATACTTGATAATATAGGGCGATAGATTATTGCTTCTATAATTCTTTTTTTGTTCATATGAGGTATCTTACTAACTTTAATATTAATATCACGTTCGTTCATTTGGGTTATATATATTACCATATAGATATAAAATTAAGGTATAATCAAAACAATGTTTGAGGACAAATTTGATATTGCGGTGTTGATCCCTTGCTATAATGAGGGAACCACTATTGCTGATGTCGTGAACGGTTTCAAGTTGCATTTGCCGAAGGCTCGAATTTATGTGTACGACAATAATTCAACGGATGATACAGCGTCGAATGCTATGCGTTCTGGTGCTACGGTGGTTTGGGAAAAGCATCAAGGCAAAGGAAATGTAGTGCGTCGGATGTTTTCCGATGTTGATGCCGATTTATATTTGATGGTAGATGGCGATGGTACATATCCTCCGGAATGTGCTCCGGATTTACTAAGAATTCTTGTGTCCGAGTGTGTGGATATGGTTGTAGGAGTACGTTGTTATAAGGAAAATTATATTGGAAGGAATGGTCATATTTTAGGCAATACGATTTTCAATAAATTTTATCGTGTTATTTTTGGGACGGGATTTACGGATATATTTTCGGGATATCGTGCTTTTTCTCAAAGATTTGTCAAGAGTTTCCCCGCAGTATCAAATGGATTTGAGGTAGAGACAGAGATGTCAGTCTACGCGTCTTTTTTGAAAATTCCATTTCAAGAATTTCATTTAGAGTATAGACAGCGTCCTCAGGGATCATATTCGAAACTTGCTACTATTAGTGATGGAATAAAAGTCTTATGGAAATTCTTGGTTTTTTTTAAAGAAATGCGTCCCTTGACCTTTTTTGGAATGATTGGAGGGGGGGGAGGGGTGATAAGTATATATCTCATTGTCACTTTTTTAAGTGCTTTCAATCAAGAAGAGTTTTCTTTTCATAAAGTACAATTTTCTATAGCATTGATTTTGATGTTTGCGTCATTTGTGTCATTTACATTAGGATTGATTTTTGATTCAATTGCGAATTCGAAAATGGAAAAATTGAGGATGTTATATATGAGTATTGATGGATTTTCTTCGAAAAATGATACAAGAAAAAAGCTTTGACAGATATGGTGTAAAAAAGATAATTATATTTGGAATCAATGGTTTGATTGGTTTTGTAGTTGATGCATTTTTGCTTTTTATTGTCATTAGGTTTGGAATTAATCCATTCTTGGGGCGTGCATTTGCTATGGGGATGGCGCTTTTAGCGACTTGGCAGCTCAATCGTTTTTTTGCATTTAAAAAAAAGTCGCGTCATGGTCTTTTTGTTGAAGCTATTTGTTATGGCACGGTTGGTATTTCTTCAGCAATTTTGAATTATGCAATCTATATTGGATTGTTGATATTGCATCCAGGATTGTCACCGTTGTTGGCAATGGTTCTATCTTCTGTATTTGTTATGCCGTTTAGTTTTTTTGGATATGCTCGTTTTGTTTTTTTGCGATGAATTGTCAAGCATATGTTTTTAAGGAATAATGCATAGGTAGATGTTTTAAATTAGCATATTTGTTTTTTAGAAGTTATTGTTGCCTCGTGTATCGGAGTATTGACAATTTAGATACGGGAGCGATACTATTTTGTTAATGTTGTATTGCGGTGTGTGGGGGTGGACGGAGTTTCCGCTCTTTAATTATTTGAAAGCTGCGATTTTAGCAGGTGAGGTAGCTATTGGCGAGACAGCCTATTGTTTTATGTGGCAAAAAAGAGCCTCGGCTTTTTGAAGATGCAGGGATAAGTCAGAATATCTCTAATCTAATTGAGCCTTTAGCTGATAAGGTGGGATTCAAGATTGTGCAGGTCTCCCTTGCGGAGAAAGAGGATTTGTCCTTGCAGATTTTGGTGGAGCGTGATGATGGGACTATGACCTTGCGTGAGACTGTGAGGACTTTTCCAGAATGATATCTCCGATCCTTGATGTGAAAAATATGATAGAAAGGAGTTACTCTTTAGAGGTTTCTTCTCCGGGAATTGATCGTCCGATGGTTCGTAAATCCGATTTTATACGGTGGAAGAAACATATTGTTGAATGTAAAGTTGCCACTTCTTCTTGCGATAAAGAGAGGGTGGTTGGAAAAATTTTAGAGATTGGTGATACTGGTTTTATCTCTTGAAAAGAGAGGATCTGCCCTGAAGAGAGAAGAAGAGGCGAGGATTTCGGTGCTATTTGATTCTCTTCGTGCGGCAAGGCTTGTTGTTACGGATGAATTGCTGTGTTCTACCTTGGCGGCCAGTGAAAATCGCTGTTTGGTGAGGGATTAAGGAGAAAATTTATATGGTAGTTGCCGCAAACCGTCTTGAGCTTTTGCGAATTGCAGATGCTGTTGCTTGTGAGAAATCAATAGATCGCAGTGTTGTCCTTTCGGCTATGTCCGAGGCGATTCAGAAGGCTGCTCGTTCGCTTTATGGGACGATGTCTAATATTCGTGCTGAGATTGATCCAGAGACGGGTGTTATTTCCCTTCATCGGCTTTTAGAAGTGGTGGGAGAAGTTGAAAGTTATTCATTGCAAATTCCATTACAATTAGCGCGTGATCGTGATCCTAATATTTCTATAGGAGATATTCTTGCAGATCCTCTTCCTCCTATGGATTTTGGTCGAGTCGCGGTTCAATCTGCGAAACAAGTGATTGTTCAGAGGGTTCGTGAGGCGGAACGTGATCGCCAGTACGAAGAGTTTAAGGATAGTGTAGGGGAAATCGTTACTGGTACGGTTAAGCAGGTTGAATACGGTAATGTTATCGTTAATTTAGGTCGTGCCGAAGGAATAATTCGTCGTGATGAAATGATACCCCGAGAAGTTTTTCGTCAAGGGGATCGTGTGCGAAGCTACATATATGATGTGAGGCGTGAACAGCGAGGTGCTCAGATTCTTTTATCACGTACGCATCCACAGTTTATGGTAAAGTTGTTTTGTATAGAGGTTCCAGAGATTTATGATGGAATTATTCAGGTAAAGTCTGTGGCTCGTGATCCTGGGTCTCGTGCAAAGATAGCAGTTTTTTCTAATAACTCTTCCATCGATCCTGTTGGTGCTTGTGTTGGTATGCGCGGCTCACGTGTTCAGGCGGTGGTTGGAGAGTTGCAAGATGAAAAAATTGATATAATTCTCTGGTCTCCTGAGGCGGCAACTTTTATTTTTAATGCGTTGCAGCCAGCTATTGTGACCAAGGTTGTCCTAGATGAGGATGCTAGGCGTATTGAGGTGATTGTTCCAAGTGAGCAGCTTTCTTTGGCGATTGGTCGTCGGGGGCAAAACGTTCGTCTCGCCTCACAGCTTACGGGATGGGCGATTGATATTATGACCGAGGCAGAAGAATCTGAGCGTCGTCAAAAAGAATTTAATGATCGCACTCAATTTTTTATGCAGGCTATGGATGTTGATGAATTAATAGGTCAGCTTCTGGCGACTGAGGGATTCTCTGATATTGAAGAGTTGGCTTCTGTTAGTTTAAGTGAGATTTCTTCCATTGAAGGTTTTGATGAGGAAACGGCTTCTGAGATACAGAAAAGGGCCCGGGATTATCTTGATAATTTGGAAGTAATGATAGATAAAAAGATAAAGGAACTTGGCGTTTCAGAGGAATTGCGTGAAATTGCCGGAATGTCTCCTAAAATTATGGTGGATCTTGGAGAGTCTGGAATTAAAAACTTAGAGGATTTGGCTGGTTGTTCTATAGATGATTTGCTTGGTTGGAGTGAATCTAAGGATGGTAAATCTGAGAAATTTGAAGGGTTTTTATCGAATCTTGATATTTCAAAAGAGGCGGCAGGTAATATGATCCTGCAGGCTCGTCGTCGTATGGGTTGGATTGAGGAAGAAGAGCTCATTGAAAATAACAATGAGAATGATGAAATAGTACAATAGTCTAGTCATGTGATAATTCTTCTTGCTATATTTGTTGAAGTTTTTGTTTTATGGTCTCAGTTTATTGGAGATTTCTTTATTTTTGAGGGTAGGGAATTTCTTGCAGAATCATTTTTCGAACTGATCCCTTTCAAAGGAGGGGTGGTGATCTTTGTGAAGAATTTTCTCAAAGTGTTGTTATGTCGTCAAAAGATGCTGAGTGATAGGCGTAAATGTGTTGAGTTTGTGGGTAGGATTAGAAGTATATGGATTGGATTGATTTATGCTTCTTCCCCTGCACAGGGGGGGGATTAGGATCTTATGACCGATAACAAAGATAATGAAAAATCGAATATTGCAGGGAAAAAAACTTTAACCCTTAAGACATCGGGTTTGAGCGGTTCTTCTGTGCGACAGAATCAAAGTGTAAGTCAAGTTCGTGCTAGATCAGTTGTGGTTGAAACGCGTAAGAGACGTTTTTCTCGTCAAGGAGATGAGAAGGTTTCGGTGGTTGCGAAGAGTTCGCGAGTTGTAGAAAATCCCGCTGAAAATTCTCAAGAGCCATCGCAGATGCAGATTAAGAGGGGTTTGCGGAGGACTTCGCGTTCCGAGAAGTTTCCTTCCCAGGCAAAAGAGGGATCTTCTTTCGGTGGTCTTTCTCCGGGGGAGATAGAGAGCCGTCGTCGTGCTTTGCTTGAAGCACAGAAGCGAGATTCTGAGAGCTCTCGGATCAAAGCCGAAAAGAGACTTGAAGAAGAAATCTTGAATATTGCTGAAACGGCTGGAGATGAAAGATCTGATCGGGAGATAAAAGAGGAGGTAAAGAAGCCTTCTTTTGAAGAAAAAGTTGATCTTTTAGGATCATCAGAAGTGTCTGTAGAATTGCAGTCTGTCTTTAAAAGTGATGCTTTGGACACAGAGAAAAATTCTGTGGGCGCGCGGAGCAAGATTCGAAAATCTGCGGATGATTCAGGAGGTGAGCACGGAAAGTCTCGAGGAAAAAGAGGAAAAAGTTCGCAAGTTATTTCGCCGAAATCTCCGTCTCGCAGTAAAGATGGAGATGAAGAAAAAAGAAACAGGAAACCCAAGATTGCGACTGTTGATCTTGATGATGAAGGTGGAGCTTCTGTACGGGGGCGTTCTCTTTCAGCAATGCGTCGTCGTCAGGAGAAATTTCGTAAGAGTCAACAACAAGAACAGAGAGAGAAAATTTCTCGTGATGTTGTTGTCCCTGAAACGATTACTATACAAGAGTTGTCGCAGCGTATGTCAGAGCGTTCATCGGATGTGATAAAATTTCTGATGAAAGAAGGGCAGATGATGAAGCCCGGGGACGTTATTGATGCTGATCTTTCTGAAATAATAGCGACTGAATTTGGACATGTTGTAAAGCGTGTATTAGATTCTGATGTCGAGCTAGGTATTTTTGATGTTGTAGAAAATGAAAGTGACTTGCAGATTCGTCCGCCTGTTGTGACAGTTATGGGGCATGTGGATCACGGAAAGACGTCGTTGCTTGATGCTGTGCGCAAGGCTGCTGTTGTAAAAAAAGAAGCCGGTGGTATAACCCAACACATAGGGGCATATCAGGTAGATTATAAAGGGAAAAAGATTACTTTTATTGATACTCCGGGGCATGTTGTTTTTTCCAGAATGCGTGCTCGTGGTGCCCAGATCACAGATGTTGCTGTCCTTGTTTTGGCAGCAGATGAGAGGGTGATGCCACAAGCAATTGAATCTATAAGCCATGCTAAGTCTGCGGGTGTTTCGATTATCGTTGCTCTTAATAAAATTGATAAATCAAGCTCTGATGCTCAAAAGGTTCGGACAGAATTATTAAGCCATGACGTGTTTGTTGAAAGTATGGGAGGCGATATTCTGGATGTCGAGATTTCTGCCAAGAAACATCTCCATTTGGATAAATTGCTAGATGCGATTCTTTTGCAGGCTGAGATTCTTGACCTTAAAGTTATTGTTAATCGTAAAGCTGAAGGTTCTGTGATTGAGGCACGGCTTGATCGAGGGCGAGGTCCGGTAGTAACTGTTTTGGTGCAAAAGGGAACGTTGCGAATAGGTCAGATACTGGTTGTTGGCGATCAGTGGGGGCGAGTGCGAGCCTTGTTTAATGATAAGGGAAAAAGCGTTACGGAGGCGTTGCCATCTATGCCTATTGAGGTTCTTGGTCTTCAGGGAATGCCGATGGCGGGAGATAAATTTGGTGTTGTTGATAGCGAGAGTCGGGCACGAGAGATTTCTCAGTATAGAAAGCGCCTGACAAGAGATAAGTCTATGGCGCGTCAATTAGGATCGCGGGGGTCTTTAGAATCTCTTGTAAGTAATGTTTATGCGTCATCTGCGATAAAAGATTTTCCTGTTATAATAAAAGCTGATGTGCAGGGTTCTGTTGAGGCTATTGTTAATGCCTTAGATGATTTGAAAAGCGACGAGGTTCGTGCTTCTGTGATGCATTCTGGTGCTGGGGCGATCAACGAGACGGATGTATCGTTGGCTAAAGCTTCTAATGCTGTGATTTTTGGGTTTAATGTTCGGGCGAGTTCTCAAGCGCGAGCACTTTCCGAAAAAGATGGTATAAAAATCCTCTATTATAATGTCATTTATGATCTCATTGATGATGTCAAAGGATTTATGTCAGGTCTTTTATCGCCGGAGGTGCGCGAAACATTTCTTGGTAATGCTAAGGTTTTAGAAGTTTTTACTGTTACTAAGTTGGGTAAAGTAGCTGGTTGTATGATATCAGAAGGTAAGGTGGAGCGTGGTTCTGGCGTGCGTCTTATTCGAGATGGTATTGTTATACACGAGGGCATCCTTAAAACGCTGAAGCGTTTTAAGGAGGAGGTTTCTGAAGTTCATATGGGACAAGAATGTGGCATGGCTTTTGAGAAATATGATGCTATACAAGTAGATGACGTTGTTGAATGCTTTAGGGTAGAGCATATAAAGCGTTCGCTTTGATTTGTTTTTTTGAGGATGGTTTTTTTGTTTTCAGGGATCTTTGCTATGAAGCATAGAAATTTAGAGCCCACACGGCGTGCGCTGCGCGTTGGAGAGGAAGTTCGTTCCGCTCTTATGTGGGTTATCTTGAATGATGAGTTTCAGGATGACTTGATTAGTAGAGATGTTATATCTGTTTCAGAGGTTTGTATGTCGGCAGATCTAAAGATCGCGACAGCGTATATTTCTTTGCCTGCGGATATTTCTTCTGATAATGTTATTTCTGCTCTGAATTATAATAGTAAATTTATTCGGGGACGTATTAGTCGATCTCTTAGAAACTTGAAGTATATACCGGAGATTCGATTTCGATATGATACATCGTTGCAGAATTATTGGAAAATTGATGCATTGATGCGTTCGCCGAAAGTAGAAAAAGATTTAAAAGTTGATGAAAACGATTTTAGATAAGGAGTTTTGAGGGCTCTTCCATTCTTTGTGGAAAGGAAGTATAGAGTCTAGGAAGTTGTGTATTGTGATCAGAATTCTGTATTTCACCTAGAGGTGAGGTGGGGTTTTAATATGTCGTCTTTTGGTATTTGAGAAAGGGTATTTATGTCAATCACTTTAGAGCGTAAAAGGCAGATTATGAAAGATTATGCTAGGGGAGAGGAAGATACTGGTTCTCCGGAAGTACAAATTTCGATTTGTACAGAACGAATATCAAATCTTACTGCTCACTTTAAGAATGCTCGGAAGGATGTAAACTCCAAGAGAGGGCTTAATAGATTGATTTCCTTGAGAAATTCTCTTTTGAAATATCTTGAAAGGAAAGATGAGCAGAGATATAAGAAACTGGTTAGCAGTTTAGGACTTCGCCGGTAAATTTTGTGTTTTGTACTTTTTGGTTTTTCTTCAGTACAAAAAAGATTGATTTTTCGGTTAAATTTTTGCTGCTTTTGCGTCAGTTTTAAATCATTTTGTGTGGCGCAATGGATCTCCCTTTGAGAGGTGGGTAGTGAAAGAATATCGTTTAAGAAATTGAGTTGTCTTGAGTGTGCGTGGTTTGTGCAAACGCGTGCCATTGGGTGGTTCTTATGGTGCCGCCTTCTGTGTTTTTTAAGGATATGCAATATGTTCAATGTTCATACAGTTGAGATTGATTGGGCTGGGCGTCCACTTAAGCTGGAGACAGGTAGAATCGCTCGGCAGGCTGATGGTGCTGTTCTGGCTACTTATGGGGAAACAGTGGTTTTAGCTACCGTCGTTTCGGCGAAGGATTCCAAGGAAAAACAAGATTTTTTTCCTTTAACTGTCAACTATCAAGAAAAAACTTATGCTGTTGGTAAAATTCCAGGTGGGTATTTGAGGCGTGAGTCACGCCCGACCGAAAATGAAGTCTTGGTTTCTCGTATGATTGATCGGTCCATCAGGCCTTTATTCCACAAGTATTATAAAAATGAAACTCAAGTCATCGTTACCGTTATGCAACATGATCTGGAAAATGATCCGCATGTCGTTAGCATGATAGCAGTTTCAGCTGCATTGATGTTGTCGGGATTGCCATTTGCGGGGCCTTCTGCAGGTGTAAAAATTGGTTATGTAAATGATGAGTATGTTTTGAATCCTTGTTTAGGTGAGGTAGAGAAGGGTTCCCTTGATCTTTTTGTTTCCGGTACAAAAGATGCGGTTCTCATGGTTGAATTGGAAGCAAATCAATTATCAGAAGAAATTGTTCTTGATGCTGTTATGTTTGGACATGATGGATATCAGTGTGTTATTGATGCTATTTCCAAACTTGCGGGGATGTGTGCAAAAGAGCCATTGTTTCTGGGCGCCAAGGAATCCCTGCCATCAGAAAAAGAAGTTCTTCGTTTGGTTGGATCAGAACTTCAGGATGCTTGTTGTGTTGCCGAAAAGTCTACGCGTTGCAAATTGATTGATGATTTAAAAGAAAAAATCGCTGCCGATTCTTCTTTGGAGGATTGGGGGAGCGAAAAGATTGATGCTATCTTTGATGGTTTGCAAGCTAAGATCATTCGAGAAAATATTCTTAAAAAGAAAAGTCGCATTGATGGGCGTGATCTTGTAACGGTTCGTGATATAGAATCTCAGATCGGTATTTTACAACGCACACATGGTTCTGCATTGTTTTCCCGAGGTCAAACTCAGGCGGTGGTTGTTGCGACCTTAGGGACAAGAGAAGATGAGCAATATGTTGATTCTTTGTCTGGGACGCAGAAAAACGATTTTATGTTGCATTATAATTTTTCCCCCTTTTCTGTTGGTGAGATTGGTCGTATGGGGGCTCCGAGTCGTCGGGAAGTTGGTCATGGAAGATTGGCTCGTCGTGCTATTCATCCCGTTTTACCAAAGTCCGAGCAATTTCCTTATACATTGCGGATAGTTTCTGAAATCACTGAGTCAAACGGGTCTTCTTCAATGGCGACGGTTTGTGGATCCTCATTGGCTCTTATGGATGCTGGAGTGCCAATATTAAAGCCAGTAGCAGGGATTGCTATGGGACTCATCAAGGAGGGAGATCAGTTTGTCGTTCTTTCTGATATATCAGGGGACGAAGACCATATTGGAGATATGGATTTCAAGGTTGCTGGAACAGATTCAGGCATAACAGCTATGCAGATGGATATAAAGATAGGTGGAATCTCTAAAAATATTATGAAAATTGCGTTGGATCAAGCAAAGGAGGGACGGTTTCATATTCTTGGAGAAATGTCTAAGGTTATATCAGAGAGTCGTTTGCATCTAGGTGAGTTT
>NZ_JACETX010000084.1 GCF_014048425.1 Candidatus Liberibacter sp.
TGGGATGCTTATGACGCCGTTGCAGATGGTCTTAATATCATAGAATTCATCAGAGATTGTCCAAAAGAAAAGATAGAAAGCCAATCTCATATTCCCTCTTATTCTGGGGAGTATTTTAGAACCAATCAAAACCCTAAACCAGAAGACCTCATATCTTCCAGTCTTCTTTCACCTAAAGGATTAATGCTTTTAGCGGGAGCATCAAAGGTCGGGAAAAGTCATATTGTTCTTTCTATGTTGATCAATCTTTCTGCAGGACTTTCTTTCTTAGGGTTTGATCCACCTAGACCATTGAAAGTTTATTATCTGCAATTGGAGAATGACTTTTTCGACGTTCGAAACAAAATACAAGCAATGATTAAACACCTTAGTCCTGAACAAACAGATCTTTTTGATCAAAACTTTGTCGCTACGTCTCGCATGTGCAAGTCATTAACTGAGCCTATGGTTCATTCTGTTTCCGAAGATGCCTACAAATACCATCATGGCCAAACTGACATCATTGTTGTTGATCCTTTGTATTACGCCTTTGATGGCGGGGAACACAAAGGAGGAGAAAACGACAGTACCGCTATGATATTCTTTTTTAAGGAACGTTTAGAACGGTTAAGAAGTCTCATTAATCCTAATGCAGGAATGATACTCGTTCATCATACACGAAAAGTAAAAAGCGAAGAACTAAAAGAAATACGCTTTGATGCCATATCAGGAACAAGCGTCATCAGACGAAATTACACCTCAGGCATGTTGTTGCATAAAGAGGATGAGGATGATGATACGGTTCACGTTTACTTCGAAGTTCGGTCTGGTGAGAGAATACGAAAAAAAGAAATCTACTACGACAAAGAAAGCGGAGAATGGAAAGAACATCCAGAAGGAAGCATTCGTTTAGTTAATCAAAACTACGGATTCAAGTTAGATGCTGAGCGTGACCGCAAAAAAGATGCAATCATAGATATTATCAGATCTGAAGCCTTAAAAGGCAACGCATATAACGCACGTCAATTTAGAGAAGCCTTTGACAGCAAAGCGGGTCTTGGAAGCGAGTTTTCTATCCATAACAGAATATCTGTCCTAATGACCAAAGGACAGATCCAACTATTCAACAACGGCAAAGCTTACGGGCTGTCAATTCATCACAACGCTCAAGGACTGCTATGCGTCAAAGACATGGAGCTATTAAACAAGGGAGATGAATTAGTGCCAGTTTTCCCAACACATTACAAAGAAAAACAAACAGGGGCGATATTGCCCGTACAAGACCCTAAGAAATGGGTAGAAGAGGAGTGATCATGAGTAACAAAGGACGCATTGACCTACGATCCGTGGCAAGAATCTCAAAAGAAAACAAAATCCGTATCGAGATAGAAAGAGAAGGCACGCTCTATAGGTTTGATCCTTTTAAAACCAGAAGTGAAAAGCCCAAAGTTGAAGATGACGGGCTTAATCCTTTTGGGTGTTAAATGAACAAGAACGCCAAATTACCTTTTGTGGTGAGGGAACGCACCCGACATGGCAAGGTCATATACTATTTTAGGAAAGGCAAAGGAGCTAGAATACGTCTGC
>NZ_JACETX010000085.1 GCF_014048425.1 Candidatus Liberibacter sp.
TTTCGTTAAAATCAAGCATTTTGCATACCTAATATTTCTTTGACTTTGTTTGAGTGTTTGTACAATGTGATTAAGGCGGATGCTTTGTATCTGGTTAATCCAAAATCTCGTTTGTATTCGGGAGGCAAAATTGCTAATTGTTTTGCCGTTGCAGGGGCTTTTAACCAAGATTTGGTTTTGTGTGCAGAATCATACAGCTCTTTTGCATTAAGCCAGTCGTTGGCCATAGCTAAACAATTGGCTTTTTCTCCAACCAACAAACGTTTAACAACACGCCCTTTTGAACCGCCGATAGCATGCCAATGACCATTTCTAAAGGTGATACAGCTCCAAGCTTCAAATCCAGTAGCGGTCAATATATCATTGCCCAAATCTAACCATTCAAACGGAGAAGTTTTGAGTATTTCAAATTCTTTCATCGAAAAATCGGCAATAACGTCTTTTTCTTCCTTTTCTTTTTCTTTTTCTTCTTGTTCTTGTTCTTGTTCTTCCTCCTCTTCTTCTTCATTATCCATGAAGTTTATTTTGTCTCTGCCTTCTAATTTTGCTTTTTGATCCATGAATCCGTGTTTCATTAAGGACGCCCCAAAGTCCAACACGATACAGTCTGTTTTAATCACGTCAGGATAGGTTTCTGGATCGACAATTCTTAATCCTCTGCCGATCATTTGTGTCATGATAGACCTTTGAGAGCAGGGACGAAGCAACACAACACAATTAACAGGCGGATAATCCCATCCCTCAGTGAGAACAGCGACATTAACAATCACTTGAATTTTATTGTTTTCGAAATCGCTTAAGACATTTTGACGTTCGTTTTTGCTCATGCTTCCAGACACCATTCCCGCACTGATGCCTGCTTCTTGGAAGGCTTCAGTGACGTTGGATGCATGGTCTAATTGAGAGCAAAAGATCACAGTTTTGCGGTCTCCTGCTTTTTCTTTCCAATGTTTGATGACAGCATTGTTGATTGGACGGGTGTTCATGATCTTTTCAACATGATCCATGTCGAAGTCCGAACCGACTTTGCGTACTGTTGCTAGTTCTTTCTTAATCCCAACATCCATGATGAAAGGAACAGGACGAACCAAATGCCCTGAATAGATTAGTTCCTTGACAGTGATTTGATCGGCAATATTGGTGAAGACATCTTTGAGACCGTTACCGTCCCCTCTGTTAGGGGTTGCTGTCATACCAAAGATCATGCAATGAGGATTTTTCTTCTTTGCGTATTTCACAATAGTCTGATAGCTCGTTGCATTTGCATGGTGTGCTTCGTCTATGACCAGCATGTCCATTGTTGGCATTTTTTGGATGTTTCTTGCTAATGTTTGAACCATTCCAAAGCACACCTGAGAGTTCCAGTTTTTAACAGATGAATTAAATACCGATGTTTTCACGTTGGGATTGACAAGGTTGAATTTGGATTCATTTTGATTTGTGAGCTCATCACGATGAGCGATAACGCATGCTTTTTTGACGTCACCACGTTCAATGAAACGCCCCAAAACAGCAGAGAACATGATTGTTTTTCCTGC
>NZ_JACETX010000044.1 GCF_014048425.1 Candidatus Liberibacter sp.
GAGGGTCTATAACTTTTCGTGATCCTTTGCCAGATGGAACAATCGTTGACATCGGTATTCTTGCTGTGGATGAGGATATCTGACGATATTGAGCATCCGTCTTCTTCTTCTGTGAAGGAAGAGACATTAGAGAATATCGACGGTCTTAAAGCAAAGATTAAGGGTCTTGAATCTAGACCTGTCGGCAGTTCAGTCGTACCTGAAGGTGTTGTGACAAAAGAACAGTTAAAAACAGGGGATGTAGGCAATTTCATTGTCCTCAAAAACGACAAGGGTGACAAAGCCTATTTTGGTATGAACGATAACGGGGGTGCATTATTAGGTCCTGTTAACCCCAATATCAATCAACTGACAGCGGGTTTTCTAATCGGTAAACCTGGCGACGTCTACATCATCACAAGCGAAAGGAAAGTGGTTCGTCTTGTTAACCCCAACTCGGACAATCCTTTAGAAGACATTAGAAAAAACATCAAAGCCGTCCACCAAGACGAATTCGATACCAAGATTCAAGAACTGGAATCGAGACCATCAGGAGGCTCTGGGGGCACAAGTGTTATTAGAGGACCAAAAGGCGACAAAGGTGACAAAGGACTTAAAGGCGATCAAGGTATTCAAGGTCTTAAAGGTGACAAGGGTGAACAGGGTTTTCAAGGCGATCAAGGTCTTAGAGGATTGCAAGGGCTTCAAGGTTTAAAAGGCGATAAAGGGCTTAAAGGCGATAAAGGCGACAAAGGTGATTCAGTCATACCTGAAAATGTCGTCACTAAAGATGATTTACTCACTGGCGAAATCGGCAATAGAATTGTCATCAAAAACGAAAAGGGCGAAAAAGCACTTTTTGGTGTTCACTACAAAGGGCTTGTTCAGGTTGGTTGTTTTGACCCCCCAACGACGGTATAGCTAAAGCTGGTTTGTCAATCGGCAAAGATGGCGATATCCACGTGATCAGAAATGACGGTAGCGGGGCTATATTGGTTAATCCGAACTCGGACAATCCTATAGAAGACATCAGAAAGAACATCCAAGCTGTATCTCAAGAAGAATTTGAACAGCACGCTGACAAGATCAAAGAACTTGAATCAAGACCATCTGGAGGCTCTGGAGGAGCAGGTGACAAAGGCGAGCAAGGTCTTAGAGGACTTAAAGGAGACAAAGGCGAGCAAGGGCTTAGGGGATTGCAAGGACTTAAAGGCGATAGAGGAGAACAAGGGCTTCAAGGACCTAAAGGAGACAAAGGCGATAAGGGAGACAAAGGCGATCAAGGCGAGCAAGGGCTTCAAGGTGAAAAGGGCGAGTCAGTCGTACCTGAAGGCGTTGTCACTAAAGCTCAGTTAATCACTGGCGATGCATGCGATAGAATGGTCTTCAAAAACGCTAAGGGTGATACCGCATATTGTGGTCTTAACGCTAGCGGGTATGTCGTATCAGGTGCGTATGAAGCCAAAACGGGTAAGTTCACATCAGGTTTCTCGTCTGGCCAAAAAGGTGACATTCACATCATCACGAGCCAAGGGGGTGCGGTTCCTCTTGTTAATGCAAACTCCACTAATCCTTTAGAAGACATTAGAAAAAACATCAAAGCCATATCTCAAGACGAACTCGATACTAAGATTCAAGCACTTGAATCGAAACCATCTGGAGGAGGAGGGGGAGGAGGCTTAATCGAAGCACAGGTTCTTGCTCTCATCAAAAGAGAACTAAACGGTCGTACAGGATTATTCCCAATAGCTACACCTGCCAATGCTTTTAGACCGGGTATGATCATCAAAGGCTCTGATATCGCCGGCTCTCAATGGTCATTTCCTGTACAATACATCAACAGAGCCATTACAGGAAGCACGACAGTGCCGTGTCCTATGACCCCTGAGCAGATTAATGCAACTTGGAAAGTCATAGGATCGGCAATGTGGAGTTCTGGGAGTTTTGGTACACACACCACATTAGTTCAGGAAGTGCTTGATGATTAAGAAAACAGAAGTCACCCGTAAAGAGTTTGATGCTGAAAAGAAGATCTTAGCTAAGCACATCAAAGATTCAAAGGTTAGAGATGAAAGATTGGATAAGATTGATCTCTTCATTGAAGACGAAAAGATCAGGGCTGAGAACCAAAAGATTAGAGATGAGAAACAGCAAAAAGGCATTGATGAGCTATTAGACTTTGCTCAAGGTTTTAAGTGGTTGGTGTCAGCATTAAAAAAACCTTGCAGTGTATATCGCATCGGTAACAGCCATCATCTATAGCATTATTAACGTCAAGAATTGGTTTCACAAATGATAGCTTCTTGCATCACTGGCAGTGTTTCTAGGTTTCTTCTTCGCTTTGTCCCTTCTTTGCTTGATTTGTATATGATCCAGATGAAGCAAAAACACGATATGGCTATGGCTCAGCTACATGTCGATTCACACATCAATATTAAAGAGCTTGAATCCGAGGCACCACTAAGGATGGACAAGCTTGAATCCATGAAGCCAAAGACCAAGATAGAATGGATAGTTGGCTTTAACGATTTAATGCGTCCATTAACAACGATCGTTTGGGTTGTAGTATATCCTGCCGTTCTCATTTTAATTCTTAAATATGATATCCTCCGTTTTGACCCTTTTGAGGTTCTAAGCCTTTTTTCTCAAGACGTTATAGGGCTTATTTTAGGCTTCTGGTATACAGATGGAATCGTTAGAAAGAGGAGTTGAGGCTAGATTGCTGTTAAATGGTTATAGTCTAACGGATAAATAGCTTCAAAAGTATTCCTACTGTAATAGGTATCATGAAGCCTACAAACCATTTAGTTTGAGTATTAATTGCGTCTTTAAGCTCTGTTCTAACGTTTGAAAGCTCTGTTCTAACGTTAGCAATATCTTGTTGCAGCTCTGATTTAGTCGCAATAAGATCTGCTTTAGTCGCAAGAAAAGGCAGTGTTGTTTCCACTTTTGCAAAGCGGACTTCAACATTTTCTTTCTGCGATTTTTGTTTTACAGCGGTGTTTGTCATAGCTCCCATTGTATAGAATAAAGATTAAAAGAGTCAATTGGATTAACTCTCCGAGCTAGCTTGTTGACAGTTTCCTCGATCTTCAGGACGGGGAGGATGTCAAAAAGAGGGCAAATTCTCCATGTAGTCCGTTAGTAATTGACCGTCAGAGAAAACAGTTTTCTCTTCTGAGTTATCTTCTGGTCTAAATCTAGTTACCGATGCACGTAAAAGTACCGCATAATCCCATAGCAAATCAGAATATTTCTCACAATGTTTTTCTAATGAATTTACTTCATATTCTTGTCCTATTTGGAGGATATCAGATGCAAGCTTTTCCATCTTTTCCGCTGACCTTTCCCAAGAAGCCAATGTTTTGCTACTGACTTTTGCAGAATCACTTAAAGTAGCAAGATGATCTGTGTGTTTTTTAATACGTGCTAGAAGAAGGTTCATATTGCTCATATCGTAGAAATCCCCTTTTGTTTTGCTTTTTCGGTGTAATATGTTTTCATTAAATCGTTGGGCATTTCAAAATATGTCCCATAGTTTTTCCTGATGATATCCCAAGGCGCACCTTGTTGATTTTCGCTGTCAAACGAAAAACTAGGATGGAAATACTCCTCGTATTTTTCTAATACAAAATCCATCACCTTGTTCTGGTTTTCAGTGAAAAACCCCGAATAAGGCAGTTTAGTTTCTTCGTTAACAATGAGCGTTTTGATGGGAAACCCACAATACCCCGAAAACGGCTCGTAAATTTCTCCGTATCGAGGACCATAGTGACCAGCTGTAGGAGACTGGGATACAAGTGAAACATCGCTAAAGACTAAAGACCATCCGTGTGAAAAATAAACAAGCTTCATAAGCATCGAAGCACTGAGAGAATCTATACCTTGATTCTTAATTCTTGATTTTAAAAGGATGCGATTAGCTACTGCACGAGAATCATATGATATTTCATACGAGGGTAGATGATCCATTTGGTTTTTAACCAATGTCAGGTCAACTACTTTTTTCTTTGTCATGTTAATACCTTTCTGCATTATCTTGTGAAAAAGAGGGCTTAAAAGGTGCGGACTATGAATCTAAAAGATGCAGGAGAATCCACAACCTCCGATTCAGGGTTAGGGGCAGGTTAAGTATTTGATATTACTTGTATTTTTGCCTAATGTAAGAAGAGATTGGAATGTTCGTGACTGGATTCTGCAACTTGAATGAGGTAACGCCATTTCCCGTTTTGCATGGGCTCACGCCATTTTACAATTCCTCGTAAACCGGTTGCAATGGGTTTGGAAAGTAAAATGGTCGTATTGCGAGAAGTTTCAGAAGCGGCAAATGTCATTCCAATTAAAAAGTATGTTATAGTACTGATGACAAGTGATATATTGGGATATGAATGCCGAATTTTTAGTGATGCTATTGCGGTAATAATGCAACCTGAGACAAGGATAAGAAGAGGTGTTTCATTTGCTTTTGTAAACCAATATGCTATCCCAAATGCTATAAAAATAGGAATAAAAAGGAAGAAGCGTCCATGTTCTTGCTCTAATTTTAGGAGATATTTTAAGGTTTGTATAATTCGGAAATAGAGGCTATTAAGAGTTTTTATTGGGACCATATGTGTGATTCATAAAATATAGATTGCGACATTTTTTTATAATTTTTTGGAAAAAGGATACAGAGCTTAATATACACTTGTTCTTAATATTAAAATGAGAAAATTTCACGAGTAGAATTAGATAAGCTTTATTCTTGGTTTTGTATTTTTCATAAAAGTTTAAGTCAGTTGTGTGATTTTTCTTGTTCTGCATCCGAATTCTATGATTATCTGGATTTGTCGTTTTTAATCCGTTAATTTATTTTTTGTTTTCAGGAGAGTTATTTACGATGCATAAATCTGTAAAGTTGAAGTTAGAAACAGAGGTGATTGATCTCCCTATTAGAGAGGGTAGTTCTGGTCCTTCTGTCATAGATGTCTCTTCTCTGTATAAGAAGGGTATGTTTACTTATGATCCTGGTTTTATTTCGACGGCTTCCTGTGAATCTAAAATAACGTTTATTGATGGTCAACAGGGGATATTGTTGTATCGCGGTTATCCTATCGAGCAATTATCTGAGAAAAGTAATTTTCTTGAGGTCTGTTACCTATTGTTGCACGGAGAACTTCCTACCGCTAGCCAAAAGCAAGATTTTGATCATAAAATTTCGCGACACACTATGTTAAATGAAAACATGTCTCGTTTTTTTACAGGCTTTGCTCATGATGCCCATCCTATGGCAATGCTGGTTGGTGCGGTCGGGGCTTTGTCGGCTTTTTATTGTAGTCTAGCTGATATACAAGATTTTGATCAGCGTACGATTGTATCTTTGCGGATAATTGCAAAAATGCCAACTATAGCTGCGATGGCTTATAAATATTCTATAGGGCAGCCTTTCGTATATCCGCAAAATCATCTTGATTATGCATCGAATTTTTTACACATGTGTTTTTCTGTCCCTTGTGAAGAATATCGCGTGGATCCTTTATTAGCGCGTGCTATGGATCGCATATTTATTTTGCACGCTGATCATGAACAGAATGCTTCAACATCTACGGTGCGTTTGGCAGGATCTTCTGGGGCAAATCCTTTCGCATGTATTGCCGCTGGTATAGCCTGTCTTGGAGGGCGTGCACATGGTGGAGCTAACGAAGAGGCGCTTAATATGTTGATGGCAATAGGTTCTCCCGAGCGTATTCCTAAATATATAGCGCGTGCCAAGGATATAAATGATCCATTCCGGATCATGGGTTTTGGTCACCGTGTCTATAAAAATCACGATCCTCGTTGTCGCATTATGCGGGAGACCATGTATGAAGTTCTTGATACTATGGGAAGTCGCAATGATCCAATAGTACAAGTTGCAATTGAATTAGAGAAAGTTGCTCTCAAAGATGAATATTTTATCGAGAGAAAATTGTATCCAAATGTTGATTTTTATTCTGGGATTACATTAAGAGCTTTGGGATTTCCGACAAGTTTATTTACAGTATTATTCGCAGTTGCGCGCACTGCAGGTTGGATCGCGCAGTGGCAGGAAATGATAACGGATCCTTCATACAGGATAGGTCGTCCTCGCCAGCTTTATACTGGTTCTTTAAGTCGTGATTATACTTCCCTACATGAGAGAAAACAGGGGAAAAAGAGAGCAGTAAAAGAGTAGGATTCATTCAAGGAAGGCGTGAATAAAAGATTTTGTATTTCCATTGTTTCTAGGATCGTATTTTGGATTGTAGACGCTTGTCTATCTTTAATTGCATTCTATGTTTAATGTGTTATACAAGAGATTTTTACTTTAAAGAAACCACTTTCGGTTTTCTTCAATATAATTATGCATTATTATGCTGTTGTTTCCTGCCTTTTAGAGGTTGCGCCTTGTTGCATCCTTCATTGGAGTGGATTATGGAGGATAAATTTGTGACAGGATTCTTCTTTTCCAGTGATGAAAATGGAAGACTAGTTCCAATTTGAATTCTTTTCTATGATTAGGTGGAGTTTATGAGTATTACCGAAGAAACATCTCATCCAGGTGATTTAGCTGAAGAAAACATAGAATCTGTTTCTTTGCAGGCTGCGCTTGAGGAAAGATATCTTGCTTATGCGCTATCGACGATTAAGCGACGTGCGTTGCCAGATGTGCGAGACGGGCTTAAGCCCGTACAGAGACGTATCGTGCATGCAATGAGTGAGATGGGATTAAACTTTAATTCTTCTTTCAAAAAGAGTGCTCGTATTGTTGGTGATGTTATTGGTAAGTTTCATCCTCATGGGGATCAGTCAGTATATGATGCATTAGTGCGTCTTGCTCAGGATTTTTTGCAAAGATATCCAATTGTGGATGGTCAAGGTAATTTCGGTAGTGTTGACGGGGATAGTGCTGCTGCTTATCGTTATACTGAAGCACGGATGACTCAAGTAGCTGCTTTCTTGTTACAGGAAGTGGAAGAAAATACCGTTGATTTTCGTGATACATATAATGAAGAAGATTCCGAACCTATCGTTTTGCCAGGGAAATTTCCTAATCTCTTGGCTAATGGTTCATCTGGTATTGCTGTTGGTATGGCAACGTCTATTCCTCCGCATAATGTTCAGGAAATTTGTGAAGCTGCGCTTGTATTAATTAATGACCCAGATGCTCCGTTAGAAAAGTTGGTTGAATGTATTGTTGGTCCAGACTTTCCAACGGGTGGGATAATCGTTGATAGTCATAAAAATATCTTGGAAACTTACCGTACGGGTCGAGGCAATTTCCGAGTGCGTGCCAGATGGAATATTGAAGATCTTGGTCGTGGTTTATGGTGCGTTATCGTTAGTGAGATACCTTATCAGGTACAAAAATCAAAATTAATTGAGAGGATTGCCGAACTACTTATAGCCAAAAGAGTACCTTTGTTGGAAGATATACGTGACGAATCTGCTGAAGATTTGCGTATTGTATTGTTTCCAAAAAACCGTTCGGTAGATCCTATACTTTTGATGGAATCAATATTTGTGTTAAGTGATATGGAAACGCGCTTCCCATTAAATATGAACGTTCTTTCAATGGGTCGTATTCCTAAAGTGATGTCGCTTGACGAAGTGTTGAAGGAATGGCTTACACATCGCCGTGAAGTGCTTCGTCGGCGATCGATTTTCCGAATGGAAGCAATTGACCGCCGGTTAGAGATATTAAGAGGTTTGTTGATTGCATATCTCAATATTGATGAGGTCATTGCTATTATACGAAATGAGGATAAGCCAAAACCAATTATGGTGTCACGTTTTGCCCTCACCGAGAATCAGGTGGAAGCAATACTCAATTTAAGATTGCGTTCTCTGCGTAAATTAGAGGAATATGAGATTCAATCAGAGTTAGATAAGTTGTTGGTTGAGAAGAAAAATATTGATGAATTATTGCATTCAGAAAAACATCAGTGGGATAGAATTTCTCAGGAGATTCGTGAGGTAAAAAAAGCCTTTTCCAAGTCAATGGATATAGGTAGACGACGTACGACGTTTTCTGAAGTTCCGAAAGCTGATAAAGAAACAGTACAGAAAGCAATGATTGAAAAGGAATCGATAACAATTGTCATCTCTGAAAGAGGCTGGATTCGATCTTTAAAGGGACATTCTGTAGAATTTTCGACCCTCAATTTTAAGGAGGGAGATGGTTTCAAGATAGCATTCCATGCTTATACTACCGACAAGATATTGCTTTTATCAACTGATGGTAAAGCGTATACTCTTCCTGCGAGCAAGTTGTTGAGTGGTCGTGGTCATGGGGAAGCCGTGCAGCTTTTGATTGATATTAATCAAAATCAGGATATCGTCACTGCATTTGTTCATGATCCGATGCGTAAGTTATTGGTTGTTTCCAGCCGTGGAAATGCTTTTATAGTACAAGAATCTCAAATATCCGCTAATACCCGTAAAGGAAAGCAGGTTCTTAATATTTCGCCTGGGGAAAAAACACAATTGGCTGTAACAGTGGTTGGGGATCATGTCGCAGTAGTAGGGGATAATCGCAAGCTATTGATCTTTCCGTTGGATCAGATTCCTGAGATGAATCGTGGAAAAGGCGTTCGTTTACAGGCTTACAAGGATGGCAATGTTTCTGATGTTTTGTGCTTTGATATGTGTGAAGGGCTAACCTGGACAGATAATGCAGGGCGTTCTTTTAAGCGCTCCAAGGATGAATTGATAGGATGGCTAGGTAAGCGTGGAAGTGCTGGATTTCTCGTTCCAAGGGGTTTTCCTCGTTCAGGAAAGTTTTCTGGAAAATAAAGTATTACATTTGATGTTTAATGAAGACCATTTTTCTATCCTTGAACGCTATCTTTATTTGCAGGATATTTTTGATATTTTTTCGCATTTGAGAAACAGGAAGTTCCTATTAAAGTGATTGTCCGTTGTTGAATGATTGCTTGTTATATCATGTAGAGGGATCTATTGGGTATTTTTGACATTCGCTTAGGCCACGTGGTCAGTTTTTAGATATCTGTGACAAAATGATATTTTTGCGGTTGTTGATAGGAAATTGAAACAAGAAATTATAAATTTTTATTCCAATAATGATGCTAGATAAATTTAGTTTTCTTGGTTGGATTGTCATGATAGGATATATTCATTATTTCGAAAAAAGGATTGACTTTGGTGATTGAGGAGTGATTTTCAATTTGAGGTGGATAGCAAAATACTGGATTTCTTTATTGGTTTATCGAAACTAAGTAGGATATAAGCCTGATTCTTTTTTATCCGTGGATATCCCAGGAAATGGTTTAAATTCTTCATCGATTTCCTTCCTTTTGATGTTTTTTTCAGGATAACAGAAGATATCATCGCTAATAGATCCGAGGTCATTGTGAAAGCCACGGGAAGTGCGTTCATGCCTAAAATAAATCTAAAAGCGCCACTGAAAGTAGATATAAAATTCTATAATAGCTTGTAATAGTCCGCGCTAAAGTGTGTTTTATCCCATCAAAATATGAACGCAAAAACTTATCCTATTAGAAACAACAAAAAACAATCTCTTGTGATATGGAGAATAGAATATATCAATCCGTTTTATGAAAAATATCCTTTGAAATGATAGTTGAATCTGCAGCTAGCCTATAAACAAAGGATACTCCTGTTCCTATAGTAGCATCAGAGATTTTTCTTTCGGGATTTTATCCAAAGCTATCACCAAAGAACGCAGAATTGCCATGAGCCGTAAAAAGAACCGATTTTTCTTGGAGAACAATCGGTAAAATAGGTAGTGACATAATATAACAAAATACGAGCACTAGTATTTTGCAAGCTTTCTTCTCTTAGAGGAGTTGTTTTTTTTTTATAAGGTCAATAT
>NZ_JACETX010000086.1 GCF_014048425.1 Candidatus Liberibacter sp.
GCGGAATGATTAATTCTGTTCGCCATCTTGTTCGTATTGTTGAAGAGAGATAATAAAGGTTTGCTAATACAATGAAATTGAATGAAATTCGCTGCGATAAAAGATCTTTCAAAGCGCGTAAACGCTTGGGTCGTGGAATTGGTTCTGGTACGGGTAAGACTGCTGGTAGGGGTGTTAAGGGGCAAAAATCTAGGTCTGGGGTTAGTGTTCGTGGCTTTGAAGGTGGGCAAATGCCCATATATCGGCGTTTACCAAAACGTGGTTTTGTAAATATTTTTTCTTCTAAGTTAGCTACTGTTTCATTAGGTAGGTTGCAGTGTGCTATTGACAAGGGTAAATTGGATTCTGCGGCTGAAATAGATGTTCGCGCACTACATTCGGCTGGTCTTGTTCGAAATTCTAAACAGGGGGTTCGTATTCTGTCTGATGGGCAGTTAGATGCAAAATTGATTTTGCGAGTTTCTGGTGCTTCGGCAGTTGCGATTTCCAAGATTGAAAAATTAGGTGGCAAGCTTATCGTTGTTTGATGGTTTTTTTGAGGTGGTATATTCGCCTTATTGTTTTCATAGCTGGAGGTTTTCATAGTAAATTGAAGGCTGGTTCTATTTTTTTGTGTTGGTGCTTGTCGCAGCGTAATCTTTGTTTTGGTGTTTCTTTTTCTGATTGAGGTCTTGAGGTTATTTATGGCGTCTGCGGTAGAACAATTTGTATCTAACTTGAGTGTTTCTGCTTTTACAAAAGCGAAAGACTTAAAAGCTAGAATTCTTTTCACTTTTGTTGCGCTTATAGTATATAGAATTGGGACGTATGTGCCATTGCCAGGTATTGATCCTGTTTCTTATACGAAAGCCTTTCAATCGAAGAGTGAGGGTATATTCGGTCTTTTTAATATGTTTGCCGGAGGGGCGGTTGAGCGTATGGCTATTTTTGCATTAGGTATTATGCCCTATATATCTTCTTCTATTATTGTCCAGTTAGTCACTTCGGTGGTTCCGTCTCTTGAAGCTCTTAAGAAAGAGGGAGAGCAAGGGCGCAAGATTATTAATCAATACACTCGTTATGCTACTGTTGTTCTTGGAATTTTACAGGCGTATGGAATTGCTATTGGTTTAAGGAGCGGTGATGGTATTGTTTTCGATTCAGGGTCTTTCTTTGTTTTTTCTACAGTTGTTACTCTTCTTGGTGGTACAATGTTTCTTATGTGGTTGGGGGAACAGATCACATCGTGTGGTATAGGAAATGGTGTTTCTCTCATTATTTTTAGCGGCATTGTTGCAGGTTTTCCTTCTGCTTTTGCAAAAGTTCTTGAGCTTGGGCGCGTGGGTAGTGTTTCCGCTGCCTTGATAATGGTTGTTTTTGCTTCTGCCATTTTAGTCATTGCTTTTGTTGTTTTTATAGAGCGAGCACAGCGTCGTTTGTTGATTCAATAT
>NZ_JACETX010000028.1 GCF_014048425.1 Candidatus Liberibacter sp.
GGTAGGTTTCGTTTTAAAATGGTCATTCAATGGATTGTAACGGCTTATCATTTCCGCTGGATTTTTAATTTTTATTGGGTTTCTAGTATTAGAAACCCCATCCCAAAATGAATTCGTGTGTCAGAAGTGCAGATATACTGAAAATTCTGATTCATAAACTAGTGCCCATATTATTTGGGGGCATGAGGTATTTTTCCTGTGTAGAAAACCTCAGCACAATTAAGCTATCTTCTGAAGAAAGAACTCCGCCGAAATAATTCAAAAGACCATAGTCTGTGAATGTAGTAGGAATCCTTGTCTTTAGGGCAGGATAGATGTCAAAAAATGACAAGGGTGATACACACAGCTTGCTTTAGTATAAACGAAAACGGTGATGAGTGCTTTTTTACTGATTTTAAATTTTAAATCCGCAGTTGCTTTTTACTGATCTTTTATCTAAAAGCCACTGTTCTATAACTCCACACACTGTGACTTTTGCAGTATCTATGGCTTTCGCACGGATAAAATCTTCTGAGGCTTTATTCTTTTTTATGAGATTGTCTCGGTCTGCATAATATATACTTCGTGATTTCAAAACGTCTTCAGCAATATTGATATTCCTCAAGGAATCTCTAAGGTTCTTAAGAGAAGGCAAATCCAGTTTTGATAGTGTATCTTGTAGATTATTTTTTGTTTTCGGATCTTTTGCTAGTTCTATAACAGTGTCCATAATAGGAGCAAAAACAGGGTTTGTCTCAGGCACCGCAGGTATTTTTAATTCGCTTGTATATACTCTAGAAAAGATTTTTTTTGCTATTTCTTGGGCTGTCGTCTTACGGGTACGGAATTCAGAGTCTAACCAATCACAGCCGTTTAACAATATAGTTGATAATAATAGTATGTAAGTTAATGCTCTGTTTTTTGATATCATAATAAGGGGCTTCTTTTTGATAAATTAATAAAATATATTGTGCCATATTGAAAAACATTAGAAATAAAATGTCTAATAATTAGAAATTGATTTTTTTATTAGTCTACAATTGATTTTTAAATTGATAAAAAGTTTTGAGGGACTGAATATAACAGTATATTGATGTCCTGATAGGGTTTTGACTATTGGTTATGGATATGCAGGATCTGATATTCGTGAGGGTATGGAAATATCAGAAGAGAAGGCGGAATAACTTCTTAGACAAGACGTTACGCAGTGCCTGTTCCTAGTTTTTAGAGTATCTCCTATCTTTGCCATTCTCTGGTGAAAACCGCATATCAGCTATTGGAGATTTTGTCTTTAATCTTGGCATTGGAGCATATCGGAATAGCACATTGCGCAAACGCGTTGATGCTCAAGACTGGGAAAATGCATCAATTGAAATACGAAAATGGGTTTTTGCTGGAGGAAAGAGGCTTAATGGGCTTGTGGTCAGAAGAGAAGTTGAGGCGGGATTGCTGTTAAATGGTTAGAGCCTATAAAGGATGGATAACCTAATAACTTCTATGGGGAATTTTGGTATACAGATGGTATCGTGAGGAAGAGGGATTAAAACTATCTGTATATCCATTTAAGAATTGTCATTGCGACCACAATTATAGACGATATCTTCCGCAACATCCCATGCATCTCAATACGGAAATTTGCTATCTTATCGGAAAGACTATCTACTTTTTATTAGAAAGGCTAAGATTTTGTTTAAGTATTTGATTTAACGTCATATTATCCTTCTTGATCCTTATTTTTTTGTTAGGTTCGGGAATAGCAAGAGAATCAGCCATACGTCTAGATGTCTTAATACCTAGATTTATGCGGTCTGCTCCTTTGGTATACGCTTCTGCTTGTGATAGACTTTTCCAGCCATACGTAGCCATTAAATCGTGTGAGGTCGCTCCTGATTCAACGGAAAGAATGGCAGATAGTTTTCTGATGCCATGAGCGGATTTTTTTATTCCTGCCTGTCTCGATTTGTCTCTAAACCATTGACTTAAATTCTGGGCTGTAGATATAAAAAATGTGTCTTTTCCTGTAGGTGTTATTTTAAGAAGGTCCATGAAATAATCAGGAAGCTCTACGGTT
The DNA here is from genome assembly GCF_014048425.1 of Candidatus Liberibacter sp. Taxonomy (GTDB): domain Bacteria; phylum Pseudomonadota; class Alphaproteobacteria; order Rhizobiales; family Rhizobiaceae; genus Liberibacter. The sequence goes on from NZ_JACETX010000028.1 coordinate 2,051, forward strand.
ATAGTCGTTCCTACCTTTTGTGTTTTGATTGAAAAAACATTGCCTTTAAAATGTTGAGGACTCGCTCTACAAGCATCAGAACATCGAAGACCCGTATACAGAAAGAATTCAAAAGCTAATCGGGGTAATGTTCCCTCTGCCCAGTAGCCCCTGAATAACCGCATATCTTCTTTCGTCCATGGCGTTAACCCATCGGACTTATAAGATGGTTTTTCTATTCCAGTGCATGGATTTTCTTTAAGATATTCTTGCTTAACTGCCCAATTAAACAAACCACGAATAGAAGAAAGAAACAAAACAGCACTAGCAGGAATATGCTTTCTGGATTCAATCCCTAAACGAACATGTTTTGCAGTGATCTTCTTGTAATCGAAGTCTCCTGATTTTTGAATGATCTTATCCAAGTCGTGATCAATTCTTTTTCTGGTATTTAGTGCTAAACTTGCCCAATGACCACTTTGTCGGTATTTCTCTATCAACCACCTCATAGTTTGTGGCTCTTGTTTTTGTGGTTTTATATAATGTTGTTCTAAAACCTCACCTGACAAAGCGGAAATATAACAAGCCATGAACTGCGGGTCACTAGGAATAGGAAGACGTATTCTCTCGCCTTTGCCTTTCCTAAAATAGTATAATGACCTTTCCGTGTCGTGTGCGTTCTCTAACCACATGCGGTAGTTTGGCGTTCTTGTTCATTTAAAGCCCTAAAGGATTAAGCCCGTCATCTGCAACTTTGGCTTTTTCCCCTCTGGTTTTAAAAGGCTCAAACCTATAGATCGTGCCTTCTCTTTCTATCTCGATACGGATTTTGTTTTCTTTTGAGATTCTTGCCACGGATCTTAGATCAATGCGTCCTTTGTTGCTCATGATTGATCGTACCTCCTTTATGATTTTCTTTAATTGTCTGACAGATGTCTCTAAATCGTAGTTGCAAACAGACCAGCCGTTATAGCCTGTCACATCAATTTCATCGTCTTCATTGGCTTCAGATCCTCTTCGCTTTAGGTTCTCTAAGCGTTCTTCTTCTGATGGAGGATGGATGATAATAGGTGTCACTGTTGCATCTGGACGATCTTTGAAAAACGCTTTAAACGATCTGTATCCCTCAGTCGTTAGAATGATCAGAAGATCTTTAATTGACGCAATACCACTCTCTATTCTGTCTTTCAGAAACCCATATCGGTGACCCTTGTAGGTGATGGTTTCTAGGAAAAAATGCGAATCTTCACACCTTTTGAACACTTCAAGATCGATAAAATCGTAATCAATTCCGACTTTCTCTTTCCTCCTTGGTGCTCTTGTGGTAGCCCCTCTCGGCGTCAACAATCCGAGGGATTTGTCCTCTATAACACGTTTAGCGATGGTTGTTTTTCCAACGCTTGATTTGCCAATTAAAACGAATATGTGTCTCATGATTAATACTCCGCCGCATCAAGAAGACTAGGAGAAGGGGCTAAATGGGGAAATCTTTCCTGAATTTCCAATGCCCTTTCTTCCACCAAATCGTAGGTGCAATCACTTTCTAATTCCAGCTTTAATATCCCACACCTGTAATACGCCCTGCGGTGATGCAGACAGATGAGAGTGAGATACTCAAGATCAACCATGGCTTCTGTTTCAGTTAATTCCGATATGGGTGTCGACTTTTTCAGTATGGCAAAAAGCTGTTTTTCGCTCACTTTTAAGAACTTGGTTTCTGCCTTTTGAACCCTGTACAAGTCTTCATTGGCGACGTTGTGTATTCGATATTTAAAATCTTTTGCATTTTCGTCTCTGCTCATGACGCCTCCTTTAATGATGTTAAAAGTATGTCTTGCACACTGGCTTTGGTCTTAAGCCTCACTTCCACGAGTTCGTCGATGGTGTCTTTGGCCACAATGGAATAGATGTAGACGGGGCGGTTGTATCCCGATTGGCGTTGACGGGTGACGCCTAAACGCTCAATCATTTGTTGATGCGTTTCCAGATCCCACCACAAAGAGAAGAACACTAAGATATTTCCGCCATGCTGTAGGTTTAAGCCATGCCCGCATGATGCAGGATGAGCAAAGAGGATAGGGATTTTTCCAGAGTTCCAGTCGTGAATAGTCTTAGGATCTTTGTCTAGCTTTCTACCCTCTGGAATGCATGCTGGATTGGGTAGTAACAGATATCTAAATGAGAGGGAGACGTCCAACACTTGGCTTTGCGTAGGGTATAACGCCTACGCTACTTACTCTAACCGTACTGGATGGTTTCAAAAAGTCATAGACACGGATGCTATTATTTTAAGAACCGTTAGTTCCTCTACGCTTCAAGACAATCTCATTGATCTTCAGGCTATTAACCAGAAGCTCACGGTTGTTGACGTTCTACTGCAGAAACTGACAGAGGCGAGAATTAAAAGGACGGGAAGTGATTGATGATTAAGAAGACAGAAAAAGACGTAACCCGTAAAGAGTTTAATGCTGAAAATAAGCTCTTAGCCAAGCACATTGAAGAATCAAGAATGAGAAATGGACGCCAATCCTCAAGATTGGATAAGATAGACAAACACATCGAAGATTCAAGGGTGAGAGCTGAAAACCAAAAGATCAGAGATGAGAAATAGCAAAGAGGTCTGGATGAACTGTTAGACTTTTCTCAAGGGCTAAGGTGGTTTTTGCATTCATTAAAAAACATTTCAATTTATGTCGGATCGATAACAGCCATCATCTACAGCATCACTAACATCAAGAATTGGTTTCACAAATGATATCTTCTTTCATCACTGGCAGTGTTTCTAAGTTTCTACTACGATTTTTCCCGTTCATAGCCGAAAGTCTCTTTAGCCTATACGAAACGAAGGCTAGACAAAAACACGATATGGCTATGGCTCAGCTACACGTAGATACACAACTCAACATTAAAGAACTTGAATCTGATGCACCATTAAAGATGGACAAGCTTGAATCTATGAAGCCGAAGACCAAGATAGAATGGATTATTGGCTTTAACGATTTAATGCGTCCATTAACAACGATCGTTTGGGTGGTGGTATACCCTGCCGTTTTCATTTTTATTTTGAAATATGATATCCTCCGTTTTGACATGCAATCGTTTTGATGTCTCCTTATAAAAACGGATCACGTGAAGTATGACCATGCTTATAGTTACTTAAGCGTATGTATAGGGGTGGGGAGAAGCATATAATGAAAGATGCTGGAAATATTGATGATCTAAAGAAATTCCGTATTGAAACACTAGAAGACTTTAAAAAAGTTATGGATGCCTTCCCTCCAGAAGATTTATCAGGGTGGGAATCTTTATATTTATACCTTGCTATAAAAGAGATGGCGGATTCGAATGAAACTTTGGCGTATTCCTTAATGCTTTCTATAAAATTGATCGATTTTATTCTTAAGGAGGAAGGCATTACTACCCACTCCGATGAGCTTATTTTTGATGAATATTATGAAAGAATACTAAGCCGTCAAATGAATAGAAATAGAGTTATGCAAAATTTTGTCAAAACTATTCTTCTGACCAGAATAGGGCATATGAAAGGATTAGAGTAATTAAAGAAAAATTTGGAAATTATGGAGAGTCGAGAAAGCATAGTAGAACAGATGGTCAAAGAAGCCGAAGCGCGTCAAACGAAAGGTGAGAACTAGAGATGAGCTCTCTTTATTTTCCTGATAATATTGATAAGTTCCTGGCTCAAGAAGATTATACTTCCTTGCAGAAGACAGCGTCAGGATGTGAAACATATAAAGTATCACCTATATTTACCAATCGTAAAAAACGATATTGAGATTTATCCTCAAAAAAACATAAATGCTTTCAGCTTGTAGTAAGCGCTATGACGATATTGTGTAGTCCGCAACAACACAGCAAAGAAATTAACAATGATTGTTTAGTTCTCTCTCTTACTACGAAAAATATTTTCAATAGAAGAAAAACGAATAAGAAATGAATCGAAAAAAATCATGAGCGATAAACAAACGATAGAAGAATATCGAATCGCTAGTCTTGAGAAACATGACGATAAGCTAGATAGTAAAGTTGATTCAAGCATCCGTGACATGACTAAAGCGTTTGCGAACCTCAGAGTGGATGTGAATGAAAAGCTTGATGGTATTTGAGTCGATCATGCGTAAGGATTTTCCTCTTGCTTTCCAACAGGCCAATAGAATTAAATATCGCCCTCATAGCTATAATAATTCCTAGCTCATTGATTTCTTGTTTTCTCTTTGTTTCTGCATAAATCAGTGCTCTCTGAGCCTCTGTATATTTGCACGTTACGTATCCCAGAACGTTTAATGTATTCAAAACAATCGGCGTTATTCGGTTCTTGATTTTATCTCAGACATTCTTGCTTTCAAGCTTTATGCCATATAAAGGCGGTCGTGCGATATATAAGTGCCTATTTGTAATCAACTCAGGGTATCTGCCTGAAAAAAACGTTAAAAGAAGGGTGCAAAGAGCTCTATCAACATCAGAATGAATCACAATGATAATTTTATGATATCGTAGTTTACCAATATAAAATCCATTCTTCCCTATTCCTGTATCAAGTGTAGTCATTCTATTTGATATCAGTTTTTGCTTGTGGTGATCTCAACGAACCATACTCATTTTATGGGTATATTCTCCTTAATGTTCTTAATCTAGGGCTGAAACCAAATGGGTGAGCAATAATCTAAAAGAACACTATAAGCGAGGGTATCGAACCATTAAAATCAATGGTTCGTTGATGATATTGAGAATATTGATATATGCTTTTTATGTGGTTTTGAGGATTCTTGTCCAGCTCTGTAAACTAGATATGATTGATTTTTGATGCCATCCATCGTGGATATCCAGACGATTTCATGCGGAATTACTCTAGAAACGAGATTGGAAGATAAGGACGTAAAAAGCAGAATATTTCTCTACAAGAACGCCGGTATCATTATCGTCATAACCATGATTTCAGACGATATAATATCCATGATCAAAGAAACGTGGTTATTCGGTGATGATAAATATTCATCTAATACTTTTTTAAGGAGAAAATCACGTTTCGTGTCTTTCATGTTTCGTTATTTTAAACGGGTTTCTTCGATATTCAGCGATGCAAAACAATGGAAATCAAGTCGATTTTAATGGTACTCAATCAAGTAATATAAGGCTATTTTTAGTTTGATTTCCACGAGTATTTATGTTGAGTGCTACCATTTTAGCTGATATTTAATTTTCGACTTTTTGTTTGATATTTTGCCAACTTTATAAAATAGAATCCGCTCATCGCCAGGCTTCTTCAACTTCATCATAACGCATAAAAAGTGTTTGGTTGGCACGTATAACGTCCATCATTAGGCGTTCATAGCCATCAGGATTACGGACTTTAAAAGTTTCAGCAAAACAGACATTAAGCGAAATTTATTTAAATGATATGTCACTGGTTCCAGGATCTTTGGTCATGAGAAGTTGTTTTATCCCACCATTAGGTTGAAGACGGATAACGAGTTTGTTTTCTTTGAGATCAGAAAAGTTATCGCCGAAAATAGAATGAGGAACAGGTTTAAAAGAAATGACAATTAATTTATCTTAGGCGTTGATGGCATTATGTCTCTTGTCTTGTCTCATGCATTATCCCAATAGCGGATTTTTTAATCACTCAATTGATTTGTTTATGCAATGAAAGATATGGCGATGAGAGATATGATGTTTTCTCCAGAAGTCGATATATATCCCAAAAATGGGGATAGTAGCATTATGGAGAATGTTGTTAATGCTGGGTCCTCTAAAATGATTGGTATTGCTGGTAAATTTCCTCCGTTTGAAACTTTTATTATGATGTGACCGTATATCTTGATTTTGCGTTATCTCGTTGAAGAAATGGGATAGCAGAGCCAGTTATTTATCTTGATAATATGATGAAAAATCTTGAATAATATAGAGGTCTTGTTCTTTCTTAATACATCCTTCTTTCTTTGACATAATCTGTATATGTCACGAAAAAAATCCTATTAACTTGCAACGTAATGCGATGAAAGGTTTGGAAAATATGTTTCGAAGAAGGTCAAACTTCTTAAGAAGCTCTGAAAAACTCTTTTTTCTAGGATGGAATCCTCTGCGGATCTTTCTTCTTTTTCAAAAGTTCCGAGAAATTCCTGATGTAACCGCTATTATTCCTGAGGTTTTAATGAGTTAAATCGATCCTTTATTCGCCGAGGATCAGTGCCAATTTTCTGAAACAATATATTGTATTCATAGTTTTGCTCTGGGTTTGGTTTTATGTTTTTAGTTCCCCCAATCCAATCGTGGTGAAGTTAGTTCTGATATCAGTAGATGAGGAAAATTGTAATATACAGAAATGAGGATGTGTATATTATGCCGTTTTTGAATGTTATATTGCGTATTTCCCATATCTTTTTGATAATATAAATATGGTGCATTTATATTGCTTAAAATGGAATTCAGCTCTGCTATTTCTTGCCGGTATTTTTGGACTTATTCCTTTATCTTTCGGCGTTGTTGCTGGATTTATTCCTTGGCATCTTTGGGTTAGGCTAAGGTTGATTACGAAGAAACTCTGTTTGATATTATGATAGTTATACAGAATCTGATAAAATATTGAATGAGTCTTTATCAATCAAAGTATAAAGTAAAGTTGCTAGGATTATTTTGAATTTTTTTTGGATTTGGAATATGCGTTTTTGTAGAAGGGATATGTTTTACACAAGTTTTGTATATTACGAATACCTTGCTCGTCTATCTTGATGTGTTTGATATCTAACCAAATGCCTCTCTAGTCATCAGGATAGGCGGCACCAATTAAGCATTTAGATCTATGATTCTTTATATTTATCGATCAGATGTATTGTTGAATAATTTCTAAACAACTTATCCGGTTATGGATGGCATGCTGGGTATCAGTCATGTTAATATCTTATATACTTTGGTAAATATATCGCCATTCAAAAGTTAAAAATACTTGTTTTATATAAGATAGAAATGGTTTGCAGCTTAACAATTCTTATTGCAGATAAATTTAAATAAGTGGGCGAATTTTGTTCTGGTAGTTAGGATAAGTATTGCGTGGAACATGCTATAATATGCTTCCTCATCATTTGAAAAATAGAGAAAAGTTGGCATATATGCTCTAAATTTAGGGCTTTTGCTTAGGATGTTTCTTCAAAATTGATATCAATATTTATCAAAGGATATAAAATATTCTTTGGGTATTTATAAGCTATTCTATAAAAATTGCCTATGCCGTTGCATTGAAATATTTTTAAAAGCAATAATTTTTCCAGAAAAATTAAGAAAAATGAACGATTCGTTAACCTTAATGTATTTATAAACGAGGTTAATTTTTAGGATATTATTGGGTTCTTCTGCACGGTGTACAGTTGTTATAGTTTGGGCAATAATAATGAAAAATAGGCACATAGCTGTATTAAAGGGGGGATTTTCTCCAGAGAGAGATATAAGTCTTTCTTCCGGTGAGGTCTGTTCTGCTGTTCTTGAATCTCAAGGCTTTAAAGTAAGCCAAATAGATGTTGATCGTTCGGTAGCAACTGTTATTTCTGATCTTAGACCAGATGTCGCCTTTAATGCCTTGCATGGGAATTTTGGGGAAGATGGCATTATTCAAGCTATATTAGAGTATTTGAATGTTCCTTATACACACTCAGGTGTTTTGGCATCGGCTTTGTCCATGGATAAGCTACGAGCCAAGCAGATTGTAGCGAGTGTTGGTGTTCCGGTTTGTCCATCGTTGCTGGTTAATCGTTTAACTATGGGCAAAGAACATGTTATGCCTCCGCCTTATGTGATAAAGCCTTTGTCAGGAGGATCTTCTCTAGGGATTTTGATTGTTAGAGAGGAAGATTCTGTCCCCTTGGATTTTTTAGATTCTTCGGATTGGAGTTATGGGGATCAATTGCTTGTTGAGAAATATGTTGATGGCATTGAATTGACATGTGGTGTTATGGGAGAAGAAGCCCTTGTCGTTACTGAGATTCTTCCAAAAAATTCAGATTTTTACAGTTATAAAGAAAAATATTCGACATTAGGATCTACGCATATTTTACCAGCGAAGATTCCATCAGATGTTTATGAGCAGATACAAAGATTTTCTATTTTAGCACATAAATCCATCGGTTGTCGGGGCATCAGTAGATCAGATTTTCGCTTTGACAATGTATTGCAAAAGATTTTTTGGTTGGAAATTAATACCCAGCCAGGTATGACGCCGACTTCTCTCTTTCCGGAAATGGTTTTATATGCTGGACATTCTTTTGAAACCTTTCTGTCCTGGATGGTGAAGGAGGCTTCATGTTCGCGGTAAACGATAAACATGATACAATTATTTCCAGGGTATTTTCCTTTTTTATTAAGATGATTTCATTGCTATGTTCCGCTTGTCTGGATGGTATGAGGAGTTTGCTGAATTTTTGGTTCTTTGTGGGAAATATTGTGCCTCCTTACTGCGAAATTTTGGTTACCATACTTTTCTTTTCGACGATTGGGATTTACGGGGCGTTTGTTGGTGGACATACGCATTTAATTGTCGATATACTGGATTCAATTTCTGGTTTTTCGGTTGAGAAAGTGAGGATTATTGGTAATATTGAAACGTCAGAAGTAGATGTCGTTCGTCGTTTAGGTCTTAATAAAGACACATCGTTGATAGCTTTTGATATCCTAGCTGTGCAAAAGAAATTATTGCAATTGCCTTGGGTTTCGCGTGCTGAAATCCATAAGATTTATCCAGATACTATCGAAATTCATCTTACAGAACGTCGGCCTCATGTCATATGGCAACATGATTCAGAATTATTTCTCATAGAAAAAAATGGTGAGGTTATTGAGCCGCTAAAAGGTAGAAAATTCTCTCATTTGCCGATGTTAGTTGGTCAGGGTGCGAATAAAGAGGTTGAATCTTTTGAAAAATTTTTGGCCAAATCAAAAATTGCACCCCTTATTAAGGCTTATGTTCTGGTATCTAAAAGGCGCTGGGATTTACATCTTCGCAATGGCATAGTAGTGCATTTACCAGAAGAGGGTTTTGTTCCGGCATTATCTAAGCTTCTTGCAGTACAAGATAAATATAAAATTTTGGAAAGGGATATTGCTGCGATTGATTTGAGGCTTCCAGATCGCATTGCCATTCGCTTGACAGCCAGTTCTTTTATAGATCGTCAGGAAGTCGTTAATTTGCGTGAAAAATTTTTTGATAGGGGATATCGCGGGAGATGAGTATTTTTGAAATATCCCGGCTTAATTCGCGACACACTAAGTCGCTGTCGAAACGTATGCACATTATTGCTGTGTTAGATGTTGGTTCTACAAAGGTTGTGTGTTTGATTGGTAGGCTTGTTCCCAAAAAGGTTACTGATCTTTTGCCAGGTAGGACGCATCATATTGAAATTATTGGTATTGGATATCAAAAATCGCATGGCGTAAAAATGGGTGCGATTGTTGATCTTATCGCCATAGAAGGGGTTATACGTCAAGTTGTTGAAGTTGCTGAACGTATGGCGGGCATAACGGTTGATAGTCTTATCGTAAATGTTTCATGTGGGCGTTTGGGTTCTACAACTCATGCTGTTGGCATGAAAATGGGATGGAGAGAAGTTAAAACAACTGATATTCAAAAACTTATAGAAAATTCTCGCCAAAACTCGTGTGGACAAGGTCGCGTTGTATTACATTCAATGGCAACAAACTATTCATTAGACGGAAAACCTGATATAAAATCTCCGTTGGCAATGTTTGGTGAAAATCTTGGAATGGATGTTCATGTTGTTACGGTTGAGCAAGCTGCAATAAAAAATCTAGAGATCGCTGTTAACCGTGCGCATCTTTCGGTTGAAGGTATGGTAGCTACGCCATATGCAAGTGGTTTAGCTGCTCTTGTAGATGATGAATTTGAACTAGGTTGTGCTGTTATAGATATGGGTGGTTCTACGACAACTATGGCAATTTTTGAGGCAGGAAAATTAGTTTATGTTGATTCTATTGCTATAGGAGGATGCCAAGTTACCAACGATTTGGCACGCGGATTGTCTATACGCGTTGATGATGCTGAACGTCTTAAAGTTATTCATGCAAATGTAATTTCGAGTTCGGCAGATGAACATGAAATCCTATCTATTCCATCTCTTGGGGATGATGAACAGGAGAATCCGGTTCAGGTTTCCAGGGCAATGATTTCGCGCATTGTCCGTGCGCGTGTCGAAGAAACATTAGAATTGATATGTGAACGTATTCAAAATTCTGGATTCGGTTCTCTTTTTGGTAGGTGTATTGTTCTTACTGGTGGTGCGAGTCAGCTTGCTGGTCTACAAGAGATGGCAAGGCGAATGCTTTCTTCCAATGTTCGTATGGGGAGACCTATGGGAATTTCAGGTTTGCCTTTGAATGCTAAGGGAGCTGCTTTTTCAACTGCTGTGGGTTTGATGGTTTACCCACAATTAGCAACCATGGAGATGGATTTTGCTGGCAGCAAAAAATTTTGTTTCCCTTATGGATTGAAAAAAACTAAAGTTTCATTAGTGGAAAGATGGTTAAAAAAGAGTTTTTGATTTAGGCGAATTTATTGAATTTTTGATGAGGCGAGTGGAATTATCGTTTCCGGGCGATGGAAGATCAAGAGAAGGAATGAGTCATTATGGCAATAAAGAACCAAAATGTTGATATAACAGAGTTGAGACCTCGAATAACTGTATTTGGAGTAGGAGGAGGTGGTGGAAATGCCGTGAACAACATGGTTTCTTCGGGGCTCCAAGGTGTTGATTTTATTGTCGCGAATACGGATGCACAAGCGCTAACAATGACTAAAGCTGAGCGTATTATACAGCTTGGAGTTGGGATTACTGAAGGTCTTGGAGCAGGATCTCATCCGGAGGTTGGTCGTGCTGCAGCAGAAGAGTGTATTGATGAAATTACGCAAAATTTAGAAAATACACATATGTGTTTTGTTACTGCAGGCATGGGTGGTGGTACAGGAACGGGAGCAACTCCAGTTATTGCAGAAATAGCACGTAGTAAGGGGATTCTGACCGTTGGTGTTGTAACCAAGCCGTTTCACTTTGAAGGTTCTCGTCGTATGCGTTTGGCAGAATCTGGTATCGATGAATTACAAGAGGCAGTCGATACCCTTATCGTGATTCCTAATCAGAATTTATTCCGGATAGCGAATGATAAAACGACATTTGCCGATGCTTTTGCCATGGCGGATCAGGTTCTTTATTCAGGGGTATCCTGTATTACCGATCTTATGATCAAAGAAGGTTTGATTAATCTTGATTTTGCAGATGTGCGTTCGGTAATGCGTGAAATGGGACGTGCAATGATGGGTACAGGTGAGGCTTCTGGTCATGGGCGCGGTATACAGGCAGCTGAGGCGGCTGTTGCCAATCCATTGTTAGATGAAGCTTCTATGAAAGGATCTCAGGGATTGTTGATCTCAATTACCGGGGGAAGTGATCTTACATTATTTGAGGTTGATGAAGCTGCTACTCGTATCCGAGAAGAAGTTGATCCTGAAGCCAATATCATTCTTGGGGCTACTTTTGATGAAGCCCTTGAAGGTGTCATTCGGGTTTCTGTTGTTGCAACGGGTATAGATCGCTATTTGCATAAAGAAAAAAGGGGAGAAAATTCTCTTCTTGATTCTGAAAATAGATCTTTCAGAAAATCAAAGATTTTTAATGTTCCTGATCAGAAATTATGTGCAAAAGAGCCAGATATACAAGGTGATTTTAAAGAATCTAATGCGAGGTTTCCGACACAAAATCTGGATGAGGATTCTTCCGTAGATGAAGATATTTTTCCGGAATCATCTGATCCAAAACATTCTATGTCAAAGATACCGGAAGTGGGTGAATTCGGACGATTGGTTCGGGAAGAAGAATCCGTAGAAGATCGTGGTCCAATGGCATTATTCAGGCGTATTGCGCATTCTTTTGGTCTTCGGGAAGGTTCTCCTGTGAAGACTGATACCAAGCCCATAGAGAAAGATCAGAGAATTTCTTCTCTTGAGCGAGGGGATTATAGAAAGATTGAGAGGGATACCCAATCGCGAGCACAAGTTTCTATTCATTGTGAAAAGGATCAATTGGATATACCTGCGTTTTTGCGTCGTCAATCTCATTAAAATATTGGTCTATTTGGAATATTGTATTTTTTAATAAAAATCAGCTGTTTATGAACAACAGCTTCCGTTTTTATTGAGAGAATTTATGGTTTTGCAAATAAAGAAAGAGAGGCTTATTTTACGAGACAATGTTGGAGGATTGAAGTTTTAGTATGCAGATACTTCAGGATGACGGACTATTTGGTTTTCAACGTACGATTTCTGATTCGATAGAAATTTCTGGTATAGGAATTCATTCAGGAGATCGTGTGCGTTTGAGATTATCTCCTGCAAAAAAAGATACTGGAATATTATTTAAGCCTTTTCAGTCAGATGATTTATCGAAGCCTTTATATGCTTTTTGGTCAAATATTGTTAGATCTGATCTGTGTACTGTTTTGAGAGCGTCTTCTTATTATGTTTCTACAGTAGAGCATCTTATGGCAGCGTTTTATGCTTTAGGTATTGATAATATTATTGTCGAAACAAGTGGATCTGAAGTGCCGATTATGGATGGCAGTGCGGCTCCATTTTTAGAGGCTATAGAACGTGTCGGGATAACAGTGCTTGATGCTAAGCGTCGTTATATTCGCATCATTAAAGATGTTTATGTCTGTTGTAATGGTTGTTGGGCGGGATTTATTCCTTGTAATTCTACGCGTTTTGAAATAGCAATCGATTTTGACACTCCTGCAATAGGTTATCAGAAATGGGAGGGTGATTTTACAGAGAAAATCTTTCGTGAGGAGCTTTGTTCTTCTCGGACATTTGGTTTCTTTCGAGATGTAGAGAAGTATAGAAAATCTGGATATGCATTAGGTGCTTCTCTAGAAAATTGTGTCGTAATCTCTGAAGATGATCAGGTTATGAATTCTCAGGGATTGCGTTATCCTAGAGATGAATTTGTGCGGCATAAGACCGTCGATGCTATTGGTGACATGGCATTGGCTGGTGCTCAATTTATAGGTTGTTATCGTTCATGGCGAGGTGGTCATGGAATAAATTTTCTAGCCTTGTGTTCTTTGTTTTCTGATTCCAGTAGTTATGAAATAGTGGAAGATAATTTTCTTTGAACGGAGGAAAATATTTTCGTTTCGCGTGGTTTCGTACCCTGTTTTATCTTTTGATCTCTGAAATATTTAGATCTATTCCAGAGAGGATATTGTTTTTTGAGAGTAGTTTTTCTATGTATTTGATTTCGCTTTCTGGATCAAAACGTCCTTGATGGTTTATCTATAGTAGGATAGCTTTGACTTATTAACCTGGAATGGGGTTCTAATATGGTTTTTTGTTTTCAAAAAGGTGGGATATTCTTGTTGCGTAAATTAGTTTTGACTTTGTTATTTTTCACGGTGATTTTCCCTTTGGAAAGTTGTAGGCGCAAAGAGTTTATAGATATTATCCAGATTAATCCGAGAATTGTATATGCTCAGGGAGTGCAATATATCCAAGCTAAAAAATTAGCACAGGCATACAAGAAATTTCAGGAAGTTATTCAAGCATCTCCTTTGTCTGAATTGGGACGCAAGGCTCGGTTTATGTCGGCTTTTGTGAAGTATAGATTGCAGGAGTATTCGGAGGCTGCTGATATCGGCAGAGCGTATATTTTACAATATTCTGAAGATAGAGATTCTGATTATATGCATTACCTTGTAGGGATGTGCTACATGAATAAGATTCGCGATGTTCCCTACGATCAGAAGCCTGCGGAACTTTTAATATACTATATGGATCAGCTTATCAGAAAATATCCTGATTCTCAGTACGTAGATAGAGCTAAGTCCTATGTTCTACTTGCAAGAAATCAACTGGCGGCTAAAGAAATGCAGATAGGACGTTATTATCTTGAAGACAAGGAATGTTTTGCTGCTATTCAGAGGTTTCGGGTTGTTGTCGAATCTTATTCTGATACAGAACAGGTGGAAGAGGCACTTTCTAGGCTTGTAGAGGCATATCTCATGCTTGGCTTGGTGAATGAGGCTACGGATATATCCGTCGTTCTAAAGAAAAATTATCCTCAAGGATTTTGGCGTAAATCTACTGAAAGACTTTTGAAATCTTATGGTCAGTGATTGTGGAGATGTTTTTCGGGGAGAGATTTTTTTTAAAATAACTGTGCGTTGAATATGCTTATTCATCTTTTAATTCGTAATATTGTACTGGTAGAAAGTCTTGATATAGATTTTTCTTCTGGATTATGCGTTTTAAGTGGTGAAACCGGTTCCGGAAAATCTGTTTTATTAGATGCTATTTCCCTCGCTTTAGGTGGAAGGGGGGATGGTGGTCTTGTCCGTCGTGGTACAGAAAAAGGACAGGTTAGTGCTATCTTTGATATTCCTGAAAACCACTCATTAGGAGTCTTGCTCTGCGAAGCAAATATTCATCATGAGGGAAATGTGGTATTTCGTCGTGTCCAGTTTTCTGATGGACGGACGAAAGCTTATATCAATGACCAGCTAGTGAGTGTCGGTTTTATGCGTACAGCAGGATGTCTTTTAGTTGAAAATCATAGTCAACATGCAGATCGTGCTTTGATTGATGTAAGCGGGCATCGAAATATTCTTGATTCATATGCTGGGATTGACGAGGATTTACATAATCTTGGTGTGTTATACCGGAATTGGCGTCAATCTGTAGATGCATTGCAGGAATATAAGACAAAAAAAACGATTTCTTCTCAGGAGATTGAATTTTTGCGTTTTTCTATACAAGAATTGCAATCTATTAATATACAGCCAGGAGAAGAAACGGTTCTAGCTGAGAAGCGATCACGTATGTTAAAGCAGGAGCGTATAGCTAGTGATCTTGCAGGAGCCTTTGAAGAACTTAATGGCTCCGCATCGCCGATTTCGGTTGTTTCATCGATGTTACGGCGAATAGAGCGTAAAAGCTCTGAACTTCCCGGTTTTCTGGATTCTTGTGTTACTTCTTTGAATGAGGCATTTGAGAATTTATCTAACGCACAACAGGCGATGGAAAAAGCTCTTTCAGAGATTGAATATGATTCTGGAGAGTTGGAAAGTATTGAAGAACGATTATTTGCATTGCGTGCGGTAAGTCGCAAATATTCGGTTCCTGTAGAAGATCTTCCTGATTTAGAGAAGAAAATGGTTTCGGATCTGGATGATATTCAGGCTGGTAGTGAGAAACTTGTTTCTTTTGAGAAGATTCTTTCTGAAGCGCGAGAAGCATATGATATCGCTGCACAGGATATTTCTTCCAAACGGCGTCAGGTCGCACGATCTTTAGAAAAAAATATTATGGTTGAGCTTCCTGCGCTTAAGCTTGAAAATGTGATTTTTATGGTAAAAATTATATCAGATTCAGAAGAGGTCTCTTTTAGAGGAATCGATAAGGTGGAGTTTTATGTTCAAACGAATTCAGGAGAGAATGCTGGTCCTTTAATGAAATTAGCTTCAGGTGGTGAGCTTTCTCGACTTTTACTAGCTCTTAAAATTGTTTTGGTTGATCGAGGATCGGCGCCAACTTTAATATTTGACGAGGTGGATTCAGGAGTAGGGGGAGCTGTTGCAGATGCTATTGGTTATCGCCTCAAGCAATTGTCAGAAAAGGCTCAGGTTCTGGTTATTACACATGCACCACAAGTAGCTGCACGTGCTGACACGCATCTTCTTATCTATAAACAGAACAAATCTGAAGACAGAGATCGAATGGTGACACATGTCTTGGCTCTGACAAAAAAAGAACGCTGTGAAGAAATTGCGCGCATGTTAGCTGGGCGTCATATAACCAATGAGGCGAGGGCTGCTGCGACAAGGCTTTTGGAGTTAAATCAGCAATAGGATGTTTTTGTAACGAGAGGTCGGGATTCGACATTTCACAGCTTCCTGTTTGGCAACAATTGATGCCTACTACCTACTTACTAGGTGCTATTCTAAGCGTAGTTGAGCTTGGTGCTATAGCGATTGGTACTGAAGGTCCTTTAAGGAAAAAAACACTATGATTTAATAAGTTACTATTCTGACCTCGAAAACACCATAGAATCAAGCGACCCTCTATTTAGCAGTTCAGATGCTGGAAGACACATTGCATTTGAATCAAAAATATTGCAGTGGCATGAGGATCAGACATACGGAAAGACCGCAAAGGTCATATCTCGCAAAAACAATATGGTTTATGAATGTGTAGAGCATTTCCCAGAAGCTTCCTATGAGTTTGGTACTCATATCAATTGCCCCGATGGTGATAGCCTGTATTTTGATACAGGTAGGTACAAATGGAAGAAGCTTTATCCCGCCACCGAAGATAATATCCATCTCCAATACTATGGCATCATGACGGAATTTGTTTCCGAAACAAAAGTTAAAGCCATCATATTTGACAAGCCTCATG
>NZ_JACETX010000060.1 GCF_014048425.1 Candidatus Liberibacter sp.
TAAAAGGTGCGGACTATGAATCTAAAAGATGCAGGAGAATCCACAACCTCTGATTCTGGGTTCGGGGATAGTTAAGTCGTTGTTTTTAGGGTGTTAATTTCGCTCCTATATATAGATGGATAATCCCCCCATCCTTGACGTGATTTTCTCCTATTCATTATGAAATAAAATCGGAGCAAACAAAGCAGAAACATCAGATCTGGAGTCATCAGCTTATTGTATTCATGAGACAATGACTGGCGGAAATCTATGCTTGTTTTACTGTCCATATATGAATGCTCAACTGTGCATAGGAGTGGTTTTTGTAAATCCAATAACAAGATTTTTTCTTATCAGTTCACAAGTTTCTGTCCAGTAGAATAAAAAGGAAATAGCATTCAAGAAATACATTGCCATGGCAAGCTTATCCGATTGATCGTATGTGACATATCTCTACGGATTGTGTTGATGAAAAGAATACTAAAATATTGGTGTTCAATTTTAGGATGCATATTAAGATATTGATATAACTATATTTTTAATTTTATCCCTTTTCTGTTTTGTGGGTTAGGGCATGGGGAGGAAAATTTTTTCGATTGTATAAAAACCACATATGCCATTAATAGAACATGCAATTTTTGATATTGCGATAGATGATTGTATCCTTTACAGGCAGGAATCTTTCAGATTTATGGGGGGAGGAAAATCCTAAGGAATTTATTGTTATTCAAAGCTCAATAAGTCATAGGAACTATTCTTAGGATTGTTAAGTTTCATAAGGATTTTGTATAGCTGATAGAGAAGTTCCACGTTGCATTGTAATTTAGGTGCTTGGGGAGAAATAGAGGATTATATTCGAGTGGGTGATATGGCACGGCTTAGCTGAGCCTCAGTTTTCCAAGAAAAAAGACTTTAATGACGAAGACCATGAGGAAAAAGAGATCAAGTATTGGTATACAGATAATATTGTTAGGAAAAGGAAGCCTTTAATATGATAATTCCTTATTAAAGGATTCCTTAAAGGTGCGAAATATGAGTGAAAATATGCAGTAAAATCCACAACCTCTGATTCAAGGCTCGTAGCAATTAAATTATTGATTATGCTTTGTTTATAATTATTAGGGAAAAAATATTGAAGATGACTTTAAGAGATCATGGTTTAAAGGGATAAAGAAGACGTTATGATCTTTGATAAACAGAAAAAACAGTCACCAGGTTTTGTGCATTTGCGCATTCATTCTGCTTATTCGTTGTTGGAGGGAGCTCTCCCTTTCAAAAAGATTTTAAAAAAAACAGGAGAAGATGATCAGCCAGCAATTGCTGTAACGGATACTAACAATCTTTTTGGTGCATTAGAATTTTCACAAGTGGCTTTTTCAGCTGGAATTCAACCTATTATTGGCTGTCAATTGGATATTGACATGCAAGATAACCTAGAGACGAGAGATCAGAGCCAATCATCTTTGATCAGTTTTCCGTCTATCATTCTTTTGGTATCTAATGCTCAGGGATATAAACGACTTATTGATCTTGTAAGTCGTATGTATCTAGCTCAAGAGCAGGATCAGAAAGCTATTAGCATTCGTTTATCTTGGTTGCAAAATTTAGGGACAGAAGGTCTGATCATGCTAACGGGAGCAAGTTCCGGTCCGATAGACAGAGCGATTTTCGCAAATAATTCCCAGGTGGCAGAAAAAAGATTACTGTCTTTTAAGAAGATTTTTGACAATCGTCTTTACGTTGAGTTGCAGCGTCATGAAGGTTATGACCGTGAGCATGAAGCGAAAATGCTCCAATTGGCTTATACACATGAATTACCATTGGTTGCAACTAATAATGCTTTTTTCTTTTCCAGGGAAGATTATGAAGCCCATGATGTTTTAATGGCTATTGCGCATTCAACAGTTTTATCTCAAGACGATCGTCCGCGGGTAACTCCCGATCATTATTTAAAGAGCCGGTATGAAATGATTTCCTTATTTTCAGATTTGCCAGAAGCTGTTGAAAATACAGTTGAAATTTCCAAACGCTGTTCCTTTTTCCTTGATGTATGCCAACCAATTTTACCGCGTTTTGTTAAAACAGAAGAGGATATAGATGATGATATTGAAGAAATAGAAATATCTGAATTGCGAAGACAGGCTCAAGAGGGTCTAAAAATGCGTTTTGCACAATGCGCAATTGCAGAGGGATTTTGTCAAAAAGACTATATACAACGTCTTGATTTTGAGTTGGACGTGATTGTGCGTATGAAGTTTTCCGGTTACTTTTTGATTGTTGCTGATTTCATACAATGGGCAAAAAAAAAGCATATTCCGGTAGGACCTGGACGAGGTTCCGGTGCAGGTTCTCTGGTTGCTTATGCTTTAACGATTACGGATATTGATCCTTTACGTTTTTCACTTCTTTTTGAGCGCTTTTTGAATCCAGATCGGATGTCTATGCCAGATTTTGATATTGATTTTTGTCAAAATCGACGCGACGAAGTTATTCGATATGTTCAGGATAAATATGGACATGAACGAGTTGCTCAGATTATTACTTTTGGATCTTTACAGGCTAAGGCAGCATTACGTGATGTTGGACGAGCTTTGCAGATGCCATATTCTCAGGTTGATCGTATTTGTAAGTTAGTTCCGGATAATCCTGCCAATCCAGTACCTCTTCATCAAGCTATTACAGAAGATCCTCGTTTTGATGATGCATCTTTAGATGATCCATCCGTGCAACGTCTTCTGGATATTTCTCAGAAATTAGAGGGGCTTTATCGGCACGCTTCAACGCATGCAGCAGGCATTGTGATAAGCGATCGTCCTTTATCAACGCGGATTCCTATGTATCGTGATGTACGTTCTGATATGCCTGTAACTCAGTTTAACATGAAATGGATTGAAAAAGCTGGATTAGTTAAATTTGATTTCCTTGGTTTAAAGACGCTTACTGTATTGCAAAAGGGTATAGATTTAATCGCTCGTCGGGGAAAGAAGGTTGATTTATCAGTTATTCCTTTTGATGATTTGAAGACTTATGAGCTCTTAGCGACTCAAAAAACATTGGGTGTATTTCAGCTGGAAAGTTCTGGAATGCGCCAGGCTTTAGCGGGAATGAAACCAGACTGTATTGAAGATATTATCGCCTTAGTTTCCTTATATCGTCCAGGACCAATTGACAATATTGCGGTTTATAATGACCGCAAAAATGGTAAGCCAATCGATTCCATCCACCCTCTTATTGATCCTCTTCTAAAGGAAACTCAAGGAGTTATCGTTTATCAAGAGCAAGTGATGCAGATAGCACAAGTACTCTCAGGATATTCTCTTGCTGAAGCAGATGTTTTGCGGCGTTCTATGGGAAAAAAAATTGTAGAGGAAATGAATAAACAGAGGGAACGTTTTATTTCAGGAGCAAAGCAAAAAGGACTTGGCGGCGCTCAGGCGAAAGAAATTTTTGAATTATTGGCGAAATTTGCGGGTTATGGTTTTAATAAGTCCCACGCAGCAGCCTACGCGGTTATTTCTTATCGAACGGCTTGGATGAAGGCTCATTATCCTGTTGAATTTTTGGCAGCATCAATGACTTTGGATATGGATGATACAGAAAAGATCAAAAAATTCTATTGGGATGCTTGTCAGTTTGGAATCAATATTATCCCTCCATCCGTTCAGACTTCTTGTAGAGATTTTGAACCAGGGGACAACAGTATTTACTATTCTTTGGCGGCTATCAAAGGAGTAGGTGCAGCAACGGCTGATCATATTATGAAAGTAAGATCAGGCAAGCCTTTTGCAAGTCTAGAAGATTTTTGTTCTAGAATTGATCCAAAACAATTGAACCGTCGGGTTTTGGAAGGTCTTATTTTTGCAGGGGCTCTAGATTGTTTTAATGACTATAGCCGTGCACAGTTATCTGATGCCCTGGATAGTATACAGGAGTATGCTCAACGCGTTAATGAGAATCGTGCGAATGGACAGGTTAATATTTTTGCCAGAGAGGAAGATGATTTTTCTGAAAAACTTTCTTTGGAAAAGGTTTCAATTGAAAATTCTTCCAAGCGATTTGAAAACGAACGGCGAGTATTAGGTTTTTATTTTTCAGGGCATCCTCTGGATGTTTATCGAACATTTTTAGAAAAAATGGGTATCAAAAGCTATTTTGACTATGATGGCTATGCTGATTTTCATGAGGATAGTGCTTCTGGAAAGAACAAATCTGTGCGGTTGGCTGTGACGGTTATGTCTAAAAAACAGAAGAAAACTCGAAAAGGATCTAGGATAGGTTTAGTAACTTTTTCTGATCCCAAAAAGGAATTTGAGGCTATATTCTTCTCAAAAAAATCTGGAAACTATAACGCAAATACTTTCAATAAGAGGAAAGACTCTTATGCAAAGCTAGAAAATCTTACTCTTGAGGATTGTTATGATCATTTAATAGAAAAAGAACTTCAGGAATCAGAAGAAAAACAGAGATTTTTATCAGCAGAAGAGAAGTTTAGATTGGAGAAAGAAAAGCCCTATTTGCTGAGAGAAAAAAAATCCTATATTGTATTTGTTCCTATGGAAGACATACGTTCCACGAGGGAATCAGTTCGCTTGCTGTTGGTGCAGTCTTTGGAAAAAGAATCTCGGAAAATGATAGAATCATTGCGAATACATCTGCGGAATCACACGGCTCTAGAAGATATTCGACGGTATTTCAAGAATCGTCAGGTTCAGGATAGTGATAAATATGGTCCAAT
>NZ_JACETX010000061.1 GCF_014048425.1 Candidatus Liberibacter sp.
AACGACCGTACAATATAATTGCAAAATAATCTCTTCAGTACAAACGCCTCACGAAACTATTCTATGCAAAATTCAATGTGCATAGAAAAATCGCAGACCTTATCTCTAAGAGAGATCAAAACATATATCCCACTAAGAAAAAGAGTAAATCCCTTTTAAATTCCGACGAATCATCCCTAAACGCAACATAATCTGATGGGAAAAAATCTCTGCATTCTTGAGAATCTCTTGCATGATTGGCAAAAAATATTGCGATATTCTCATGAAAATACTCCTAAAAAACCAACAAGAATATCTCTGATCTTATCTGTCTTAAAAAGGGATAATATAAATATCTTTAAGGAATACTCCTTGAAGTTTACTATAGAAAGAATCTCTCAAACACAAAAACTCAACGGTTTCGAAAGAAATAAATATCCTTTACTCATCTGATCCTTCCTCAACATCAGGCTCATTAATGCGTTCGACTGAGACCACTCTTTCGTCTTTTGCCGTAGAAAAAATAACAACACCTTTGGTAGCACGACCAGCAATCCTGATATCATCTACGGGAACTCGAATAAGAGTGCCCTTATCAGAAACCAATATAATCTGATCATTTTCTCTAACCGGAAATGCCGCTATCAAAGAACCTATATCATCCATCTTCGTAAGATCAGTAGCACGTATGCCCTTTCCGCCACGCCTGGAAATACGAAAATCATAGGAAGATGTCCTTTTCCCAAAGCCTTTTTCTGAAACAGTCAAAATAAACTGCTCACGCGACTTCAATTCTTCATAACGCATATCCGAAATTTTCTGCTCAGCAGAAGAATCGTTTTCACCCTCATCAACATCACCACCAACAAGGCGACGATCAGCAGCCATACGCTTAATATAAGAAACACGCTCATCATAGTCAGCTTCGGCATGCGCAACAATAGCCATAGAGATAATTATATCTCCTTTAGATAGGGAAATACCCCTTACTCCGACAGAATTTCTTCCTGAAAAAACACGTGCATCTGAAACTGGGAACCGAATACATTGTCCAAACTTTGTAGTCAATAATATGTCATTATCTTCTTCACAAGTTTCAACGGAAAGAATCTCATCCTCTCCTTCTAACTTCATAGCAATCTTACCACTGCGATTAACTTGAACAAAATCAGACAACCTATTGCGCCGAATATTTCCTAGTTTGGTAGCAAATACAACGTATAGATTATCCCAACTCGATTCATCTTCTGGAAGAGGCATAATTGTCGTCACTCGCTCCCCCTGTTCAAGAGGAAGAATATTAATCAAAGCTTTTCCACGTGACTGAGGAGATCCCACAGGTAAACGCCATACCTTCTCCTTGTAGACAGACCCCAAAGATGAGAAGAACAACACCGGTGTATGTGTATTCACGATGAATAAACGCGTCACGAAATCTTCATCTCGCGTCGCCATACCAGAACGACCCTTACCACCACGTCGCTGTGCTCGATACACAGAAAGAGCAACTCGCTTGACATATCCTAAATGCGAAACTGTGACGACCATATCTTCACGCACGATATAATCTTCATCGTCCATATCCTGCAAACTATCCATAATTCTCGTACGACGAGGAGTATCTAGCTCGTTTTTAATATGCAAAAGTTCATCTTTAACAATCTCTAATACACGAGAACGTGACGATAAAATACCTAAACAATCCTTGATTTCTTCACCGAGCCTATTCAATTCATCGCCAATATCTTCACGACCTAATCCAGTTAATCGCGCCAAGCGAAGTTCAAGAATGGCACGAGTCTGCACTTCTGATAGGTGAAATGTACCAGTACTACTAATGACATAATCTGAATCATCAATCAGATCAACTAAATCCTTGATACAAGCAGCATCCCAACTCCTCTTCATAAGCTCTTTACGAGCAGAATCAGGATTTGGTGCAAAGCGAATAATGCGAACAACATCATCTAAGTTAGCCACAGCAACAGCAAGACCAACCAAAACATGAGCCTTGTCACGCGCCTTATTTAAAAGATACTTTGTCCTTCTTCCAACAACCTCTTCACGAAAAAATATGAAAGCTTTCATCACACCTATGAGCGTGAAACGCTCAGGCTTGCTGCCGTTCAAAGCCACCATATTGATACTAAACAAACTCTGTAAAGAAGTATGTCGATGGAGTTGGTTGAGAATCACATCAGAAGAAGCACCTCGTTTCAACTCAATAACAACACGATAACCTTGACGATCAGATTCATCACGAATATCAGAGATACCTTCTACGCGTTTTTCTCGCACCAGACCAGCGATTTTCTCTAGCATAACCGCCTTGTTGACCTGATATGGAATCTCAGTCACAATTATCTGCTCACGATCTCCCGATATTTTCTCTATGTGTGAACAACTTCGTACTACGATGGATCCTCGACCTGTCTCATAGGCACTTCTTATCCCAGAACGCCCCAAAATTGTTGCTCCCGTAGGAAAATCTGGACCAGGAATAATCTCCATCAACTCATCCAAATTCATATCAGGATTATCAATCAAAGCTATACAGCCATCAATCACTTCTCCTAGATTATGAGAAGGAATATTCGTGGCCATACCAACGGCAATACCAGAAGCTCCATTTACAAGCAAATTCGGGATTTTAGCAGAAAGGACAACAGGCTCTCGAAGCGAATCATCATAATTAGCACGAAAATCAACTGTATTCTTATCCAGATCATCCAGCATAAAATGCGCTGCTTTCTGCAAGCGACACTCGGTATATCTCTCCGCTGCAGCAGGATCACCATCTACCGAACCGAAATTACCCTGTCCATCAATCAACAACAAACGTAAAGACCAGTCCTGCGCCATACGAGCCAAAGCATCGTAAATAGCCACATTACCATGAGGATGGTATTTACCCATAACATCCCCTGAAACACGCGCGCACTTCACATATTTCTTGTTCCACTCTATCCCCATCTGCATCATACCAAAAAGTATACGTCGGTGGACAGGCTTCAGCCCATCACGTACATCGGGTAAAGCACGAGCTGCAATTACGTTTATCGCATACGAAAGATAGGAGCTTTGCATCTCATCTACTATCGAAATAGAGGTGATGCCTGTTTGATGCTCCTCATCCCTAGGTGTCATCTGATCAGTCAACGGATTTTACAATCTCTACTAAATTAATCTAATTGCTAACATAAATCACCAAACAGGATAGCCTGGCAATACCATTCCCTATACACCAAGAAAAACAGTCATCCCCATAGAAATACTAGAATGGAATACCATCGTCAAGATCATCAGAGAACACACTCTCACCTTGCGATGATAGAGAACGATTTTCAATAGTATTTTCCCTAAAGTTATTACCATCACTACCTTGTCTGTGCTCTGAAGAAGAATCCTTGCGCCCATCACACATGACCATGTTCCTCATAATAATCTCTGTTGTATAGCGATCATTTCCAGATTGATCTTGCCATTTTCGAGTTTGCAGAGAACCTTCCATATAAATTTTAGATCCTTTGCGCAGATATTTCTCGACAATATTACATAATCCTTCCAGAAAGATGACAACAGAATGCCATTCAGTTTTTTCTCGACGTTCGTTCGTATTACGATCTTTCCAACTCTCAGAAGTCGCAATACGGATATTCACAACCTTGCGACCATCCTGCATATGTCGCACATCTGGATCTGCTCCAAGATTACCTAACAAGATAACCTTATTAACACTGGACATCTATATATCACTCCCCAATTTACACTTGTCTCATATTCAGAGACGTATACACAAAATCCCTCGTCTTTTACAACAAATCAGGGAAAACCTTGACAATATTTCACACCAAGTCAAAAGTTAAATGTATTGCATTTTTTTTTATTCGCAAACCCTATTTCTTCATGTTACTTTACAGTCTACAAGTCTCATAAATATTCACAATACCATGACCGTCTATTTCTCACACAAAGTGATCTTTTAGAATATGAACGACCTCAAGACTATTTCCATTCACGGCGCCCGTGAACATAACCTTAAAAACATCAACCTAGAACTTCCACGAAACAAGCTCATTGTCATTACGGGACTTTCGGGATCAGGAAAGTCTTCTCTAGCTTTTGATACAATCTATGCAGAAGGACAAAGGCGCTACGTGGAAAGCCTTTCTACCTATGCAAGACAATTTTTAGATGTCATAAAAAAGCCACATGTAGATCGCATCGATGGATTATCTCCCGCTATCTCCATTGAACAAAAGAATACATCTCGCAACCCTCGTTCTACCGTTGGCACAATAACCGAAATTTACGATCATTTACGATTGCTTTTTGCACGAATAGGCATCCCCCATTCACCCTCAACTGGACTTCCCATAGAAAGCCAAACCGTCAACCAAATGGCTGATCGCATTCTCTCACTTGAACAAGGAACTCGTCTCTATATCCTTGCACCTATAGTACGAAATCGCAAAGGAGAATACAAGAAAGAACTAGCAGCAATACTTAAACAGGGATTTCAACGGGTCAAAATTGATGGGAAATTCTACCAAATATCCGACATCCCAAGTCTTGATAAAAAATACAAGCACGACATAGACGTCGTCGTAGATCGTATTGTTGTCCAAGAAAATATCAGGATCAGATTGATAAATAGCCTCAAAACCTGCTTGCATCTAGCCAATGGACTAGCCGTTGCA
>NZ_JACETX010000029.1 GCF_014048425.1 Candidatus Liberibacter sp.
GACGTTATTCTCTGAAATTGATATTCTATCAACGCGTCCAGATATGAAATACTCTCTTTTTGAGTAATTAATTTTTCCAAAAATTGCAACTTCGGCAAGAGTATCAAAAGACGAATCTAGTGATACCATTGGGTGGTTTAAAAGAATCTTGATAGATGAAACTAATTTTTCGCGTTCCAGTGTAGACCAAAACCTCATATTTTTTTCGCAGTACGATACAACATATTCATTGCGTTTTTCTAAAGGCAGGTCAAAGACTACTTGTAGAAGTCTATGGATAAGAGATCCACGCTTGAGAGCATAATTATCACGAGAATTTTTCTCAAAGAGCCGAGATGTTAATAATACAGGATTTTTTCTTTCTTCTATTGTTGATGGATTTAAAATATTTTGCTTTTCTATTTCATCTTTTGAAGGGGAGAAAAGTTCTTTTGGGAGTTCTTCTGTGTGATGTAATTTGGTGCTAGATGGTTCTTCTTGCAAACTTATATTATCATCACAAGTAACACGCCATTCCCATCCTTTCCATTCATCTATATTGTGAGAGGTTTTTAAGGTTACTTCCTTGAAGTTTTCGTCTTCATGGAAAGCGTTAAAAACCATATCCCACCATGTTCTTTTTTCTTTTGTTTTATTGCTATTATAACCGCAAACGATCAGCTTATCAGAAGCACGTGTCATTCCAACGTATAGAAGACGATGATATTCTTCTTTTTCTTCTGTCATTTGACGCTTTATGTGCTCAGAAACGAGCTCAAGGGAATGGTCTGGTCTAAGGGAATGGTCTTTATGAAGTTTTAGAAACCATGCTGGCGTTTCAGGATATTCTTCACTATCAGAAGAAATAATTTGCATTTTTTTTCTATTTTTGCTGGGAGAAACTTCGCTTCCGTCATCAACGAGGAAAACCACTGGAGATTCAAGTCCTTTGGAAGCATGTACGGTCATTATACGTACTTTATTATGATTTAGACATTCTTTCCTTTTAAGTTCAGGCGGATAATGTTCTAATTCTGATATAAATTCTTGCATATGAGAGGAATTATTTTGTTCGTTTTTGAGCGCAAATTTCAGAAATTCATCTAAAACATCAAGGACTTCATTGCCAAAACGCGAAATAAATTTTTTCCTTCCACTTTTTGATCCTAGTACTAATGAAAAAAAATCATAGGTTGAGTAAGACTGTGAAAGAGTGAGTAATTCGCGTAGAGTTTCATGTATATGACGAAATTTAGACATTCCATCATTGGCGAGTTTCGTCAAATGAGAATAAACAGTTTCTGTTTTTGTGCGTTTTGCACATATTTCAAAGATGTCATCTTCGGAAAGACTAAATATAGGGCTTTTAAGGAGAGAAGCTAAAGACAAATCATCCTCTTGGGATAACATAAATTTTCCAAGGGCAATCAAATCTTTTATAGCAAGATGATCTGTAATAGGGAAGTTATCTCTTCCAGAAACAGGGATTTTATTATCATTTTCGAGAAATTTAGTAAGGCATGCTATGAAAGAAGTACGCTTTCGCACTAATATTAGGATATCTTCAGCACGTATAAGCCTTTTTTTCCCCTTGCTAATGATGGTTTCAGAACCGATCATATCCGATATTTTATTGGCAATACGTCGCGCAAGAATAGAAGATGGAGATTCTTTTGGAGTGTAATCAAAGTAAACATTCCAATCATCTTTTTCGGAGGGAGAAGGGGAATTATCTGGACCAGCTTTGTCCCAAAGATGAACGCTTCCAGAGTGTCCTATGCGATTAGAAAAATGAACGATATTCGCTTGATCGGCGCTAAGTCCTTGTGCATTTTCTTCAATAGAGAATACTTTATCCACAGCAGTTAGTATATCGGCAGTTGATCGAAAAGATGATTGGAGTTCTATTGCAGAGAATTTTTCTCCTGCATCTGTAATACGCTTTCTATAAATCTCTCGTTCACGGGAAAATTGAGTTGGTATGACGCCTTGAAAAGCATAAATAGATTGTTTTTCGTCGCCTACTGCAAAAAATGTGCGTAGATTTAAATGTGCATTGTGTCCAACGAAGAAATCTTCAGTTAAAGAACGAATCACATCCCATTGAATGAGGCTGGTATCTTGAACTTCATCAAGGAGTATGTGATTAATTTCTTGATCTAGTTTATAGCGTACCCAAGCACTGACTTCGGTTTTTTTAAGGAGATCGTTTGTATAGATAATAAGATCATTGAAATCGAGAGAAAAAAATTGTTTTTTTAATTTTTGATAGTTTGAGAGTATATTATCGGCTAAAGTTAATGATGCTAACGTCATTTTTAGTATCTGATATGTGTGCAAACGGTCAAACCATTCCCGAGATTTTTCAAATTTTTCTTTAAAACAAGGATCTTTTTTCAAAATTATAGTAGTAACAGGTCTTTTTTGTATGTGCGAACCTTTTTGTGTTAGAAAAAGATTGGATAAGAGCTTAAAACGTTTTGTGGGAGAATTTTCTTTAGGGATTTGTTCAAGGATACTTGCTGTTTTTAAGTCTGTTGTGCTACCATATTCCTTAGACAGCGAGATATACTTTTCTAAATCTTCACCTTTTAAATCTGGCAATGGCCAAGAATCTTTATAGATTTTGTCATCACTTTCATCAATGGAAAAACCGAAACGCTTTCTTAGTAATTTTTCCGTTCCACCATTTTTATTTGCGAAAGAAAAAAAACGATTGATATCATTTCTATGCTCAATAGCATCAGACATTAACTCTTCAAGTTTGTTTCCGCTTTCCCATTCGAGTATTTCAGCAAATTCGAGTATTTCAGAAAAAGATTTTTCGAGTTCTTTATCATTTCCCATCATAATAGATGCAAGCGTTGATTTTTTTGCTTCATCTTTAAGTTTTTTTGACTGATTATCTCCTATAACGGAGAAATCTCCTGCAATATTCGATTCTAATGGGAATTGTTGAAGGATTGCTTCGCAAAAGGCGTGAATAGTTTGAATTTTCAATCCACCAGGAGTTTCAAGAGTCTTGGTCAGAAGATTCTGTGCTTTTGATAATTGGCTCTTATCTGGTTTTTCTCCTTGTATCTTCGTAATATCTTCAGCAAGTTTTTCATCTGATAGATGAGACCATTCCGTGAGCTTTTCAAAAACACGATTCGACATTTCTGCAGTAGCAGCATTTGTATATGTAAGACATAAGAGGGAAGAGGGATTGTATCCCGCAAGGAGGAGCCGTAGAACTCGTTGAACTAGGACGTACGTCTTACCAGATCCTGCATTAGCAGAAACCCATACAGAACGTGTGGGATCTGAAGCTTCTAATTGTCGTAACTTTGTTTGAGAAATACGATGTTCTAAATCAAAAACATCTTTTAAGGGATAATCAGTTTTCATCGGGTTCTTTCCATTCATCCACGCGAGCGAGATGATCATATTCTCCCATAATAGGGAAGTTGCCCTTCTTTGAAGGGCGTAAATGCGATATGAATGGATTCTTGCCATCCTGTAAAAGTTTTACAAATCGAATCAATTGCTCTAGAGCCTTTTCGACAAGGCTATCTACGGAGATATTATCAATACAATCCTTTTTAAGTTGTTCATTCAAACGTATATAGAGAAGATTATTGACTTTTAGACGACCAATGCCTAAAAAAGCTCCAGCTTGAAGAGCAGCTGCTTCTAAGGCTAGTTGTGGATCAACAAGGTTTTTCGCCTCTTTTAAAGGGGGGACACCGGTTTTATAATCTATGATATCAGCATCTCCTGATGTTAGTATGTTAATGCGATCGGCACGGCCAGTCAGTTTAATTCCGATGGTTTCTATATTCAATCTTGCTTGAATCTCGCAAAAAACCTGTTCGATAGAAGATTGATGTTCTTTTTCATATAAAAGAAAAGCATAGGCTATTTTACGAAAACGATGACGCCAAATGACATCAATATGTGGTGGCAATTTCTCTTCTTCAAAAGAAGAATCTATAACTTTATTCATAGTAGACACTATTTCGGGCGTATTTTTATTGAATTTTTGCTGTATAAGTATCGAAATCATTTTGTGAAAAAAGATACCAAGGTGTTTTTTATCAGGATCGTTTTTTAATAAGGGAAGAGGATCTAATTTGAGGATTTTCTTTGCATAAATAGCATATGGATCACTTATAAGGTTTTTAATTTCTGAAAAAGAAAAAGTTTTTGGTTGTATCTCTCGAGGTGGGAAAGGCCTTGGGCGCTTGGAAAGATCTTGTTGCGTGCTAATGTTGACATCAAGATGTCTAGTCCAATCTAGATAGCATTGTCCTCTTTTTTTGAGATCATCCCAAAAGGTATTCCCTCCAAGTGCCAAAAGGCGTTTTAGCCAGCGTGATGCAACTGTTGGAATATTGTTTTCGCGTATAGAGCGAGTATATATGAGACGACGTGTCCCATTTGCCATTGCGAAGTCGTGAGCAGCTTGACCAATGCGCTTTTCGGCTGTTTCCAGACCCAAATCATTTTGCATCATTCTTGATAGGAAAGGATTTTTAGGTATGTGACTCGGCCATACTCCTTCGTTAAGACCACCTAATATTAGCGTGTCAAAATTCAGCAATCTAGATTCCAGCGTTCCAAGTATAAAAATACGAGAGGATTTTTCTGTTTCGGGTTTAACCGATTCTCCAGCAATTAATGCAGCTACTATACCTATCCATTCAGAAGGGTTGGCTTGTATACAGTGACCAGATTCAATGATTTTGGAAAAGAAAGAATACAAGGCTTTTCCTTCTTTCCCAGTCCATAAATTTTCAGAATTATCACTTGTATTGAGGAAGATATTTTCCAAACAAATAATTGTAGATTCTATCCAATCTAATGTACTAAAACTACTAATCGAAGGATTTTTGCTCATTTTATCGGCAAGAGGCATCACGGATTCTACGATTTTATCTGCTAGTTTTAAGGCAAGATCTTCATCTTCTTCGGAGAGACGAGAACGCCAATGAGGAGGATATTGGTTTTTTTTATGTTCAGAAATTTTTTCCTGAACGATAGATTTTAATTCCATGATACCGTAAAAACATCTTTGTCCTCGCAGTGCAATAAGTTCCAGTGCATTCTTTGCTCTGGATAGATCCTCTATGGGAAATCCAAACCTTGCCAAAGGATGTTTAATGAAAATTGCTATAGCTACGGGATCATTGGATTTCAAGGTCGCGTCTAAAAGTATTTTCAGAATAGAACCTTGTAGTGTAGCCGATAACGGGATACCTGCAGAAATATCAATATCTATACCAAAGCGTGTTAATTCTAATTTTACGCGATGCGCTAGACAACGATCAGCGGTTATTAAGGCGGATTTTGATTTTTTATTATTTTCTCCGGGTTTTTCGAGAGATATTCTCAGTGCTATGGCTATAGCTATTGCTTCTTCTCGTTCGTTTTCTGATTCAATAAATGCTACATCGGCAAAAGCTTGATTAATATTAGGAATGATGTCTTCTAATTTTTTTTTATTATACGAATCAGAATTTTCTGAGGGGAATAATGCCCTTGAAAGTATGTTTGAACGCAAACGCATTTCTTCATCAACATTGCCTAGGAATTGCACATCTTGGCGTTTGATATTCAAGAAATGAAGAATCTTGGCCAGGGAGTATTGAGGATGCATTGAGTAGCTGGAATCCGTTTTTTCGGCATTGTTGGATTGAGCAATCATTGTATTCCAGATGTTTTCAGGCATGGACATATCAAGACCTGGTAGAACTATCACACCGTTAGGTTCATTGGCTATTACTGACATCAATCTTGCCGTTGCTGGTATGGATCCCGTTGATCCTGCAATAATTACAGGTCCCTTTGTTCTTTTCTTTAAAATATGTTCGGCTTCAGCATGCATAAGTGCAATGTGGTAATGGGTTGGGGAAGAAGCGTTGAGTTCGGAGAGCCTTTCTGTCCAATATTTGCTGGCAATTTTCAAAAACTCTAACGTAAGAAACCACCATTTACCGTATTTTGCATTTTCAAGTGAATGCAGATTTTCCCAATCTTTTTCCTCTGTTTCAATAATATCAATGACTGTTGCTAAATTTTTTGCGAGCCAAATAGCATCTGTAGGACTTGTCGGCAAGCTTAGTGGCGATTCAGGATGGATATCACGTATTGAATCTGGCAATCGTTCTCGCCAAGCTATAATTAAACGCGCTAATTCTAGAAGGCGTTGTATACCAGAGAGGGGAGGATTAATCTCGGACAATAAAGGCAAATCTGCATTAAGGGGAGCACCCCCTTCGAGAACGTCACCCAATGGTTTTATTATAGGTAAAATTATAGATTTTTTGCCTATTATTTCGAAAAATTCTGAGCGTAAGGATTGGACTGCATGTTTTGTTGGCACGTAAATTGTAACAGAAGCTAAAGAAAGCGGATTAGATGGATCATATTGAAAGTTTTTTATTAATTGGCCATTCAAGAGGGATGAAGCGAGTTCTCGGAGAAAGGAAGAATAAGGTGCAATGGTAAAGACATTCGGTTTCTGATTTTTCATTTTTTTTATGGACACCTATTTATTGTATGCGCGATTTTCTGTCCAATTTCCTGGTTTCGATATTATGTCTTATGAAAGACACAAATCCTCAATCTCTTGAGCAAAAACAAAGCCTCATTGATTTGTCGAAATAAATAATAAGGAATTAGAATTGTCGCTTGTTTTTGTAGGTGTTTCGTTATCAGGCATACTGTATAATTCTTATTTACTATACTGTATACTTCTAGTTTACTATACTGTATACTTCCAGTAAATGCATTAAAGAGATGGGAAAATAGAGAATCAATATTACTAACCTGTTGTAAAATTTTGAAAATATCAACAATTCCTTGGAAAAGAGTTTCTGCCTTCATAAAACTTAGGATGAGTGGTAGAAAGATAAGTCAAAGTCGCATATTCCTTAAATCATTTTTCAGCAAAAACCAGAATTTTCAGTGACTTTATTATGGAATTCTTAGCTGAGATAGTCGCTGTCCTTCCTGTGCCTTCTTGGTCAAGATGAATGCGAATACGATGAGTAGGCAGAAATTCCTCTCCCCTCTCAGGCCACTCAACAATGCATATCCCTTCATGTAAAGTTTCATCGAATCCTATTTCAAAAAAATCTTGGGGTCCGGATAGTCGATAAAAATCGAAATGAGCTATTGGTATCTTAGCGTCATAAATTTGCACTAAGGTAAAGGTAGGACTCAGGACCTCAAGCTTCTCGTTTTTTGTTAAAAAACGTATTATGGAACGTGCCAAAAAGCTTTTTCCTGAGCCGATATCGCCTGACAAAGATATGCAATCTCTAAGTTTGAGTATACGGGCTATGTTATTGCCGAGGCGAATAGTATCTCTTTCACACGAAAGAGAAATGGTCATGGAATCTTGCATAAGGAAAAACATCGAGACGAAGTATCATTGCGGTTTTTTAAATGGAATGCGACAAGTAATAGTTGTCCCTCCTTCAGCGGTACTTTTAATAGAGGCTGTACCACCATGGAGACTGAGAAAACTTTTGACGATAGATAAACCTAAGCCTGCCCCTCTGCGTTTCCCATGATGTGAATCTGAAAAAAATCTGTTAAATACACTATCGATCATATCTTCAGGGATTTCTGGACCATTATTTGTTACTGAAAAAACGAAATCATTGCCATCCTGAGACGATTTCAGAGTGACGATTGAGCCTCTAGGAGAAAAATCTGTAGCATTACTGAGTAGCTTCACAAAGATTTGAATCAATCTCTGTCGATCGGCTTCGATGGAGTTGAGTTTTCCTTGAGAAAAGACCTTTAAAGTTATATCGCTTTCATGCATTTTATTGGCAACGCATTTTGTAACTTCATCCAAAAGATCATCTATATCAATTTCGCTATAATTTAACTTCATGATACCTGCATCAACGGTAGCAAGATCAAGAATATCATTTACTAGGTTTAATAATAGTGATGATGAATTCGATATATACTCAACGTATTCTGATTGCCTGGCATTCAGGCTTCCCAATTGGGCTTTTTTAAGCAAATCTGTAAATCCGATGATGTTTGTTAGAGGAGAGCGTAACTCGTATGATACATGCTGAACGAAATTGTTTTTTATTTCATCTGCTTTGCGCAAAGCCTCATTTTTTTCAGTTAACGCTCTTTCTGCTCTTACTGAGTCGGTTACGTTGACAAAAGTTAACATGGTCTGTGCATTTGGCAGGGGGATAACGGCATACTCAAGGACTAAATCGGATAAGAGTTCAAGAGTTCCTTTGAAGGATTTTCGTTCATCCTCAAAACTCGTGATTACCGTCACGAACAAATCCCAATCATCAGGTTGATTGTAGTTTTTTGAGCATGTTATAGCGATATTACGGATATGTGTTCCTGGCAATACCTGCTCTTCTTGTATTTCCCATAAAAACCGAAATGCAGGATTTGATAATTTTATTTTGCCATCTGGGCCAAAGACAGCGACCCCTTCAGATAAGTGATCTATAGTTTCTCCTTGAACCTTGACGAGGGTATTGTATTTTGTTTGGAGATTAACTTGGGCTGTTAGATTTTCGAACATCCAGATTGCTCCTCCTTGCGGAAGAGGAACTGCTATGACGCGAAGTGTTTGTCCACTGGGTAAATGCCAAGTATCTTTATAAGTTTGGGAAGACACATAGACGGAAAAAACGTTTTCTTTCCAGCTTTTCCAATTAAGTTGTTCTGGTAATTTGCTTAAAGATCGCAAAAGCTCAAGTAATTCATCATTGCTCGGATTGGAGCTTAAGAAATTAATATTCATTTCCCATAACTGCATAAAAGACTGATTATAGAATTGCAAACAGCGATTTTTATCGAATATGGCTATGGCAACAGTCAGGTGATGCAGTGTTTCATATGTGCGCGTTAATTGGTCGGTAGCTTCTGTCTCCCGGGATACATCGATAGCAATACCAGCTTCTCCAAAAGCATTAGTAACATTGATTATCTTATAGGATTTAAGTATTCCATTCTCAATGCAGGAGATTGTTTCGCAAAACTTTTCTCCTGATTTAGTAGATGATAGTATTCGTTTTCTGACTTCTTCATCGAGAAATTCACGCTTTCCGAAAATTTTTTTCTGAGAAGCGGACTCTTCTGCGTTTTTTCTAAAGCTATTACTTTCCCAAATAAGTTTTCCTCGTTGATCGCGTTGCCATACTGGAGAATCGAGTGAATTTAACAGTAGTTTTAAAACCGATTTGCAACTAATCAGTTTATTGTATTTTAAAGTAGTTTCCGCTAACTCTGCATATATTCCATCCAGTGTAATAACTCGCAGAAAAGCATAGCTTCCTGATACTCTCCCTTCTGTTCTAATGACACAATTCCCTTGGCTTTCTAGTAAAAGATCAAAAGTTTTTCCATCTTCACGCAGTTCTTCTAATGCTTTGGATAATCTTGTATAATCATGGGGTTTCAGCCAATCTTCAAAAGATAGAAAATCGGAGTCTTTTTGGGGAATATTTGTTTCTGGAGGAAGTTGTCCAATAATTTCAGGGATTTCTTCGTCTCCATCCCATACAACGATACGGTAACTACTATCGGTTATTAACGATTGGTATTTTGATAGTTGATGATAGGTTTCGGAAAGAGATGAGTATACCTCAGTTAATTGCTTTGCGAGAGCATTCCTCTGTTGCACCAGTAAAACAATAGGAATAATGGTTACCAAGAATATCCCAACTATCGGGATAAAGATTGCCATCTTATAAGAGGAGAACATCCACCAAATACTTGTTCCGATATCCATTCCTGTCATGTCTATATCTGTCACCATTTTTAATGTTGCCTACTACTTTTAAGAAGCTATCAAAGGTTAATATCGTCTTTTGAGTAGATTTCAGTAACGGGTATTATTAACGAATTCTTGTATATCGTTCGTTGTGAGGTTTTTGTATACTCTTTTGGAACTTTTCATGAACTTATTTTGCTCTTTTTTATCAAAACTTATGTGGATCAAGGATAAAAATATTTTTTGTCGATTTTAGGGATGATAGGTATTCTCATAATTGTTTCCCTTTTTGGTTTTGGAATGGGATTTAATCAGAATTATAAAATGATATTAGATACTTTATAAAACCGTATTTAGAGATTCTGAAAAACATAAAGTATAGGCTTTGAGGATTTTCCCTAGCTTAAATGAATGCATAACTATCCCGTTAGTATTTGCAGCAATTGATTTTTCCAAGGATTCCGATGCCTAAATGGAAAATCATTGAAATATTTTATATGGATATCAAAAACGCCAAAAAGAGACGTATAGCCCCCCGAAAATCGCATCCATTTTCATTCATCTATATGGGATATTACTACATTTTTCAAGGCGAAACGAAAAACTTCGGCGATTTTCCATGAGAAACGGGCATTAATGATATTGCAATGACACGATTAGATCGATTGAATAATATTCAACGGACATAGTCAAAGGCACATGATCTGAAAGAAAGTCCATGTTTTTCGAAGACATAGGTTTGATTAAAAGAAGAAAAATTTGCAAGCAATATTGCTCCCGTCGCATTTAACAGGACAGAACAAGTATTATACCAAATTTTTCCACATTTCGTATGACAGGATTGATTTATTTGTATTTCTTTTGCGGCATGGGTGATAACTTTTCGAAAGTGCCTATGAAAAGAATCTTTTTTGGTAGCGCGTGACTACTATTAGAGGAAGCAGAACCACCAAAAAATTTCCTATTCCTACGAAACTGCGGAGCGCACTTGGAACCATGCCTAGAACGATCCAAATCCCTTTTGCTCATATATTTTAGATTCCATATATGCGATTTGGGAACGATTCTTGAATTTTTTAGCAGTAAGACATGCCTTTTGCACGCAATCTCTAAAGCATATATAAGATTTGGGATAGGCATTAAAACAGAGGTATATGCTTTTCTATGTTTTTGTTGAAAACGTTCTCTATTTTGATTGATTTTTCACGTGCTTAAAACAATTCGAATTATTTCTAAGATCTGAATTTTGACTAAAGTCCTTTGGTCGAAGAGAAGATATTTAAATATTTTAATCTATGTTTTTTTATTTATGTCCTCGGATCGCCAATTCCACGGAAATGTATATTTTTATTACATAGTTTTTTAGGCATCAAATCGTTTGGTTGAAGGATAAAATGAGCGCATATTTTTAGTTAAGTTGACAAAATCCTGAATATTTTTCGAAGAGATATCTGCTAAAAACAAACACGCTTTATTGAGGATGTTGTATTCCAGGATAGGTGCCAATTGTGAAGCTCTCTATTTCATATACGATTATGAAGATTTTTTATGATTATGCAGAGAACAAAAACAAATTTTCAATTTTATTATTGTAATAGGGAAAATTTGGAGTTTCGTTATAGTGTTCCTTTCTTATTGTGTACGTAAAATATCGCTCATGAGCATGAGAGTGCTATGCGATCCCCTTCTTATGAGGATAAGAAATTAGCATCTTTTCGAGCGGTCGATCCTAGATGAATATTGTTATACAAGGGGAAGTAAAGATTTACAGAACAAGTAGTAAAATTATCTCAAAAAGGTTTGGCGAAAGATATAATAACCTCTTCTGCCAAAACTGTTGGAGCGGCAGAAACATCCAATGTGGCAGTAAAAATTGTAGAAAAACGCTTCTCTGAAATGTTAGTAAAAAGTGCGACAAACATCCTTTCCAAAGAAAAAACATATCGTATGGGAGAAGACTCTTTGCTTGCCAGGTGGAAAAGCATTGGATAGACTCTTCAGGAAAATTCGGGTTTTTTTGACTTCACGAACAATCCAATAGCGACTTTTTTTCTCAAATCTGATTAGTATTATACCAATATTAAACAGCAAAAGGTTTCGCAGATTTCCATAGTATTGATACGATCATCTTTGTATTCAAGCGGGATAAATAGTTAAAGGCTGAGAATTAAAAAAACAGAAATAGGAACGATCATAGGGGTTCGGAAGAACAAGCATGGGAGAATGAATCACCATCCTCATTCCAACATTTCCTTCAAGCCTTAACACTCTCCATGAATAGAGGAAAAAGAACAGCTTTAACTGTAAAATCCGGATCAATAGACTCCTTTGAGACTGTGCCTTTTCATTGTAAGAGGTTGCATAACCAATGTATTTTAGACGCTTAACTATAATTTGACGCAAACGATATATCGTTACCCGCTCTTCTCTGGAAAAGGACGTGCTTTCAAAAGGATCTTTTCATGAGATGTTTGTATAACATGTCTGTTGAAAGCTATAAAAATTACAACAATTAGCATGATGCATGCTACTATTAGTTAACATTCCCGCTTTGCTAATTCTGCAACATAAAAAGCATTATCTTCACTTAAGGGCTGATCACAACTAGCAAATATTTTCTGATCTTTATTAACTTCAGAATAGAGATAAAAAACAAGATATTCTCGCAAGTGTCGAAAGGATAGATGCCTCACTTGCTAAGTTTATCTACATTAATGAGTGTGATCTTGTTCTATAGGGAAAGCGATGCGTATTAGTGTTTATATGAGCATTCTCAACCAAAGGCTTTTTATGAAGATGTCGCAAGAAAAGCTATTTTAAATAGGACTGAAAAATTGATCAATAGATGAAATTTAAAAGCATTAAAGGTTGGTTTTTTAGAATAGACAATATGAGATGGTTTATTGTCAACAATGTAATATTCTGTATATTAGGCTATAGCACTTTAAGATGCTTATAGGTTTTTTATTGATGGAGAGGGAACAATTTTATGGAGAGATTTGATCTTCAGAAAAATCATATCCAAAGGAGAAACATGTTTGATCTAGGAGGAGCATCTTGTATTCATTATAATCTCAATACAAGCAAGCTCTATGAAGAATCCATTCGTCGGGAAAAGACAAATCTTACTTGTCATGGTGCATTAAGGGCATTAACTGGATCCCATACAGGTCGTTCCCCCCTTGATAAATTCATAGTGCGCGATGATTACACCGAAAACAATGTATTTTGGGAAAGCAACAAGCATATTTCTCCAGATTGTTTTTCTGTCCTGAAAGCAGATATGTTAAATCATATTGAGGATAAAGAACTCTTCGTGCAAGATTTAATGAGTGGTTCCCATGTAGAGAATGCGTTTTCTATTCGTGTCGTTACGGAATATGCATGGCACTCATTGTTTATACGTAATTTATTGAGGCAGTCAGAGGGTTCCTCATACCATTCTTTCGATCCGGATTTACAGATAATATTTTTGCCAAATTTTCGTGTTAATCCCACTCTGCATGGATGTCGTTCAGAGACAGTAATAGCGCTTGATTTAAATGCGGGGTTAGTATTGATAGGCGGGACTTCATATGCTGGAGAAATAAAGAAATCAGTCTTTACCTATCTTAACTACGTTTTTCCAGAACGCAAGGTTATGCCGATGCACTGCTCTGCGAATATGGGTAAAGAAGGTGATGTAGCATTGTTTTTTGGTTTGTCTGGCACGGGAAAGACAACACTTTCAGCGAGTTCCGAACGAAGACTGATAGGTGATGATGAACATGCTTGGAGTGAAGAAGGTGTCTTCAATTTTGAAGGTGGTTGCTATGCAAAGGCTATTAATCTTTCTAGGGAGATGGAGCCGGAGATTTTTTCTGCATCCTGTCGTTTTGGTACAATTCTTGAGAATGTTATGATAGATGAATGTGGACAACCTGATTTTAAAGACGATTCTCTTACAGAAAACACCCGTGCTGCGTATCCTCTCAACTTTATTCCAAATCACTTCCAAGCAGGTGTGGCGGAACATCCAAAACATGTAGTCATGCTAGTGGCTGATGCATTTGGGGTATTGCCTCCGGTTGCTCGCTTGACTCCGGAACAGGCTATATATTATTTTCTCTCTGGATATACTGCTAAAGTAGCGGGAACGGAGAGAGGAATTACGGAGCCTGAAGCCACTTTCTCGGCGTGTTTTGGCGCTCCTTTTATGCCACGAGATCCTGTTCAATATGGCAATATCCTCAAGGATTATATCGTAAAGTATCATACTGACTGCTGGCTTCTTAATACGGGTTGGACGGGTGGTTCGTATGGAACGGGACATCGCATGCCAATAGCTGTGACACGTGCTTTGTTGAATGCGATTCTTGATGGAACTATCAAGGATGTTCAATGTCGTGTGGATGAAAATTTTGGATTTTTTGTTCCATTAGAGGTTAAGGGAATAGATAAAACGGTTCTCAATCCTCGGCAAACGTGGACTGATGGTGAGGCTTATGACTTGCAAACGAAAGAGTTGCTGTTGATGTTTATGCGCAATTTTGCCAAATTTGAGGATAGGATTGATAGCTCTATCACATTGAAATCAAAGGATTAAAAGACATTATTTTTACAATATGATTTTTTAAACTCCTGGGATTTGATTTGAAATAGCTGAATGAGGGGA
This sequence comes from Candidatus Liberibacter sp., assembly GCF_014048425.1. Classification (GTDB taxonomy): domain Bacteria; phylum Pseudomonadota; class Alphaproteobacteria; order Rhizobiales; family Rhizobiaceae; genus Liberibacter. The sequence continues at coordinate 14,388 of NZ_JACETX010000029.1, forward strand.
TTATATACGCAAAAGTACTTTCGATTGGATCAGGATTTGTGTTTATCTTATAAAAGGGCGTCATGTTTTTAGGGCTTGAGTTAAAGAATATGAGGTTAGGTTTGGAGATTATAGTTTTCTCAGTTCTATTGTTTCTACAAGGTGATTTTTCCCTTTGCGCAAAATAAGGTTTGCACGTCTGCGTGTTGGTAGGATGTTTTGTTTTAGATTTTGCAGATTTATCTCTTTCCATATTTTTTCTGCAAATTTTCGAGATTCGTTCTCTTCTATTTGTGTAAAGCGGTTAAAGTAAGAATTTGGATTAGAAAAGGCGGTGTTTCTGAGTTTGATGAAGCGATCTAGATACCATTCGCGTATCAATTTTTCATCGGCGTCTATGTAAATGGAGAAATCAAAGAAATCATATACCATAGGTATGATTTTGCCATCTTTTGGAAAAGGCTGCTGTTGTAATACGTTAATTCCTTCGAGGATTAATATATCTGGTTGCATAATTTCATAAAACTCTCCATGCATGATATTGTATTTTAGATGAGAATATCGTGGCGCCAGTACCTTTTCTTTTCCCGACTGGATATCAGCAATAAACTTCAGAAGCTTCCTTAAATCGTAGCTTTCAGGAAAGCCTTTGCGTTTCATAAGTCCCTTATTTTTGAGAATGTTGTTAGGGAAAAGGAAGCCATCTGTAGTTACAAGATTCACTTTTGGATTAGAAGTCCATCGTTTTAATAATTGTTTCAAAACACGAGCTATAGTGGATTTTCCTACTGCAACTGGACCTGCTATGCCGATAATAAAAGGTGTTTTATTGGGTGTCTGAAGATTCAAAAATTGTTTGCGTTTATTAAAAATAATTTTCGAGGATTCTACGTGATCTGACAGCAGGCGTGATAAAGGCAAATATACTCGGCAGATCTCGTCCAAATCGATTGGGTCGTTGAAAGAGCGCAAATGATCAACATCTTCTTTTGATAAAGTAAGCAGGGTATCGCCACGAGATTTTTCCCATTCATGTATGCTAAACAAGTGATGGGGAGAGTATATGCTTGATTTCAATGGATTTTGATGTTCTCTCTAGGAAATATTATGATCAAATCTATGCAAAATATCAGAAGCTCAATCAGTACACAACTATTTCCAATCTAAAGAGATTTCATCTCCTATCTTGTTGATTCTTGATCGAATTTTCTATGGTTTTTTATCACTATAATAAAAGCTATTAAAATCGTCCACATAATATTTTTAATGATAGATATCCTTTTGGAATGTCTGAAAATTTTTACGTGCCTATTTGAAAAAGATCAATTCAGCATCAAATCTTCTAGTTCTAGAAAAGATATACGATGCATAAAAAACATTTTCAGGCTAGAAGATATATCTTCTTGATATCATTGTTTCTTAGGATGAAATGGATAGGTGCAATATTCTCTCTGTTGACCTGCATTTTCTTTCATTTGAAGAGAGAAAGGCAGGAGAGATTGGTCAAAAAATTATTATCAATTAATATTGAGGGATTGTTATCTCCATCCAAGGGAAAGATCGTAGTTTCCATTATGTTAAGGGGCGTTTTTTAATTGATTTTCTGTTTTTTAGTCGTATAAACACCAATATATATTTGAAGACTAGGGTAAGGATAATATCGGAAATAAAATTTATCAGATTGCAATTAAGATCATACTTTCTATAATGCCTACAAAAAGATAGTTGATTTTCTGCGTTTGAGGTAACAATGGTTTCGATGAGTGAGCATAATGCCGCTCTTAAGATGTATGCTACGACGATTTTAGCAGTACGCAAGGGTGGTAAGGTTGTAATTGCCGGTGATGGACAAGTGAGTCTCGGAAATACCGTGATGAAGGGTAATGCCCGAAAAGTCCGTCGCTTGGGAAAAGGTAATATCCTAGCTGGCTTTGCAGGGGCTTCTGCAGATGCGTTTGCTCTTGTAGAGAGATTGGAAAAAAAACTTGAGCAATATCCAGGCCAGTTATTGCGTGCATCGGTTGAGTTAGCCAAAGATTGGCGTATGGATAAGTATTTGCGTAATCTTGAAGCTATGATTCTTATGGCCGATAAAACAGTAACATTGGTGATTACGGGAACGGGAGATGTTCTTGAGCCAGAGCATGGAGTTATGGCAATTGGTTCAGGAGGTTCTTATGCTCTTGCGGCGGCGCGTGCTCTGATGAATACGCAAAAAACAGCTGAGGAAATTGCTCGTGAAGCTATGTCGATTGCGGCTGATATTTGTGTTTATACTAACCAAGAAATTGTGGTTGAGGTATTAGAAGTTAACAACTGATAGGATGGATTATGCTCACGTTAAATCTTTCTCCTCGTGAAATTGTTTCTGAGCTTGATCGGCATATTGTTGGACAAGAGGATGCAAAGCGTGCTGTAGCTATTGCGCTCAGGAATCGTTGGCGACGTCAACAATTACCTTCGGACTTGCGTGATGAAGTAATTCCAAAAAATATATTGCTTATCGGTCCTACGGGGGTTGGGAAAACAGAGGTTTCGCGTCGTTTGGCGAAATTGGCAGGAGCTCCTTTTATTAAAGTTGAGGCGACAAAGTTCACTGAAATTGGATATGTAGGGCGTGATGTTGAGCAGATAGTTCGAGATCTTGTTGAGGTTGGAATTAGCCTTGTTCGTGAGAAAAGACGCAAGGATGTGCGAGAAAAAGCCACTTTTAATGCAGAAGAGCGGATTCTAGATGCTCTTGTTGGAGACAGGTCTTCTTCTTCAACGCGAGAGCTTTTTCGTAAAAAACTTCGTGATGGTGAGATGTCTGATAAAGAAATAGAAATAGAGGTATCAGATACGTCATCTCCGGAGATTTCGGGTTTTGATGTTCCGGGAATGGGTGCTAATGTGGGGGTTTTAAACCTTTCAGAATTGTTTTCCAAGGCAATGGGCGGGCGCAAAAAGAAGATGCGCATGTCGGTTCAAAATTGTTATCCAGAGCTGATACGAGATGAATCTGATCAATTGATTGATGCCGAAACGGTTCAGCGGGAAAGCATTCAAATAGTTGAAAATAATGGAATAGTTTTTTTAGATGAAATTGATAAGATAGTAGCGCGAGATTCCGGATCCGGAATAGGGGTTTCTCGTGAAGGCGTGCAGCGCGATCTTTTGCCATTAGTGGAAGGGGCTACAGTTTCAACAAAATATGGTCCTGTCAGAACAGAACATATTCTCTTTATTGCGTCAGGTGCATTTCATGTATCTAGTCCTTCTGATCTTTTGCCTGAAATGCAAGGGCGATTTCCAGTTCGGGTAAAACTAAAATCTCTTACTAGAGATGATTTTCGTTTAATTTTAACAGAGACGGAATCCAATCTTATAGTCCAGTATGTTGAGCTTATGAAGACGGAGGAGGTAGCCGTGAAGTTCACGGAAGATTCGATTGATGCTCTTGCTGATGTGGCTGTTAATCTCAATTCCACTGTCGGTGATATAGGTGCCCGTCGGTTGCAAACAGTTATGGAGCGTGTGCTTGATGATATATCTTTTTCTGCTTCAGATCGAAAGGGAGAGGTTGTTGTGATTGATGCTGAATACGTGCGTCAACACATTGAAGATCTTGCGTCTGATGCAGATATATATCGATACGTTCTGTAAAATGATTGCGCACGCGGCGAATTTTATTTTCGTTGGATATAATTTTTAAGGCCTAGAGTCAAATTTTGTAGATTTATTGAGAGGTGATATATTTGGATTAAGTTTTAGG
>NZ_JACETX010000087.1 GCF_014048425.1 Candidatus Liberibacter sp.
TCAAACATCATCTAAATTCACCATAATACGGTATTTACAATTGGTTAAGGCTTGGATGTTATGGAGTGTGAACAGTTTTTAGAATATTCATCAGAGGCATTAAATGAGTCTGAAATGGTCGTAACACCAGAAACAATACGTCACTGGAAAGAAGTAGGCACGCGTATAAGAGATATCCGTAAGGCTAATAATAAGACCCTGGAGGATATGGCTGTTAAAACCAAAATGATGAGAACAGCTTTGTGTAGCTTCGAAAACGGCAGAGCTTCTACCAGCATCAACTACGCATTATTCCTTCGAAATGAATTCGGGATTAGCTTTGATTGGATTTATGAAGGGGAAACGATCCTTAAGGCTTATACGTCTAAGAAAACGAGTAATGATGTCTTGGATTCTATAGTCATTGGGAAGAGACTGAAGGGATTAAGAGAGTCATTAGGGCTTAATAAGGTGGAGTGCAGTATATTAATGGGCATATCCGATGTCGGCGTCAGTAATATTGAAAATGGTAATAGAACTCCACGTATAGAAACGTCTCTTAAGATAAAGAAAGCAACTAAAAAACATCTGGACTGGATTTATTTTGGTGATGAGGTAATCATACCTAAAAGTGTCATAAGAGCTAGAAAAGCTAAAAACAAGACATGATTATAACGCCAGAAATACGTAAATATTGGGAAGCAGTAGGCACGCGTATAAGAGATATCCGTAAGGAAAAAGGTAAGACCCAAGCAGAAATGGCTATAGGGGCTAATCAGCTTGAAAGTGCCGTTAATCAGTTTGAAAATGGAATACGCTCTACCAGTATTAACTACGCATTATATTTACGAAATGAGTACGGAGCTAGCTTTGATTGGATCTATGACGGGGAAACGATCCTGAAGGCTCATAAACCTCAAAGTTTAAGGTGTAAAGTCTTAGATCCTGTGGCTATTGGAGCGAGGATTAAAGAGCTAAGACAGTCATTAGGGCTTAACAGAGTAGAGTTTGGAAAAATGGTAGGTTTGCGGTGTGCCTACATATCAATATATGAAATTGGTACAGTTAAGCCCCGCATAGAAACAGCTAAAATGATCAAGAAAACAACTAAAAAACATCTGGACTGGATTTATTTTGGTGATGAAGTCATCATACCGAAGAGTGTCATAAGAGCTCAAAAAGCCAAATCCGCTAAAAGCAAATAATCCCAAACATTATCTAAATCATCAGAATTGTATAGTGTATCAAGTATATATTATATACTGTATAAAGTATATTTTATCACCCATAATAGGTCATAATCCAACAGTGCAGAGAGTATATTTA
>NZ_JACETX010000002.1 GCF_014048425.1 Candidatus Liberibacter sp.
ATATTTTCTAATATGCTTTCTGCCGATCCGGAAGTTGAAGTTTGGGCTATCCCAGCTAAAACTGGGGGGAGTCGTGCTTTTTGTGATCGAATGAATTCGTGGGCACGATCGCAAGGGCAACCTGGGCTTGCTTATATTTTTTGGCGGTTGGATGGCAATGCTTTAGTGGGATCGGGTCCCGTTGCCAAACACCTCAATTCAGAGCGTACGGAGGCTATTCGTGCATGTCTGGATATGCAAGATGGAGATGCAAGTTTTTTTATTGCGGGGAAGCCTTCGCAATTTTATAAATTTGCTGGTGATGCACGCAATCATGTCGCTCAAGAATTAGGACTTATAAGTACTGATCGTTTTGAATTGTGTTGGATTACGGATTTTCCTTTTTATGAGTGGAACGAAGAAGAAAAGAAGCTGGATTTTGCTCATAATCCGTTTTCTATGGCGCAGGGAGGAATGAAAGCATTTGAAGGAAAAGATTTGTTGTCTTTACGGGCATTTCAGTATGATCTGGTATGTAATGGATTTGAGATTGCTTCTGGTGGGATTCGCAACCATAGACCTGATTTAATGATTAAAGCTTTTGCCAATGTTGGTATAAGTGAAGAAGTCGTCAAGAATCGTTTTATGGGATTGTACCGTGCATTTCAATGCGGAATGCCCCCGCATGGAGGTATAGCTGCGGGTATTGATCGAATAGTCATGATTATTTTGGGTGCCAAGAATTTGCGAGAAGTTTCGTTATTCCCAATGAATCAAAGTTTCTGTGACCTTCTTATGGGGGCTCCATCTCAGGCGTCTCCGGCACAGCTTCGAGAGCTAAGATTGCGGATAGTAGAGGATCCTAAAAAATAAAATCTTAATGAAATTCAAGAAATATTGTGTGTGGAAGCTTTTTGCTTTGACGCTAGGCTAAAGATTCATCGTTTCATAGGAATAAAGATCCCCTCTATCTATTCAATCAATTCAAAATATTCTAATGGCATAGAAAGATATTGGTAGTAAAAACAAGGGAAATGTTTTCATTTTTTGTTTCTCTCTTGCTCTTATTCCTATAAAACAGGAAATCTTATCCTCCAAAAACGATAATTCTACCTTTAAAAGCCCTATAAATACATCAAAACCATCTATCATCTATTTCTTATATTATCCAAGATGACTAGAGAACGAGTAATAATTGCAAAACTCTCTATAAAAGCTAGATCTGTCAGCATGTTGAGCCCTCTAAATCGAAGGCGGCACCTAGATTGAAAGCAATGCCATCAAGTCTTCTAAAGAAGAATGATCTGCCTCTTTCTTTGTTGATTTGAATTTTTAGCCTTCGTTTGACATTGCTGATATTGAAGCGGTTTCTGTAGGGATTTTTCAAATTTAGGAGTTTGATTCCATAAATCGGAAAGATAGAAAATAGATGTCAAAGAGAGCATTCCGATTATCTGAAGACTTTCCCCTCCTCTTATAATAAAAAATCTCAGTAAAGAATGGCTTGGATTAGCCTCAATAGGCTATACAAAGGCTACATAGGATATAGGCTATGAAACCGGCTATCCAAAGAAAGGGAAAAAGGCGAAAATATCTCTCTTTTATTCAGAAGTATTGATCTCTGAAGCAGGTGCCACAATTGTAGCTATAGTAATGTCATGCTGTGATACAGGAGATGCATCTTTTGGGAGAGATACGTTTGCAATATGGATGCTGTCACCAATCTTAAGACCAGCAAGATCAACGGGAATTGATTCGGGAATTTGATTCGCCGGGCAATATAAGGCAATTTCATGGCGGACGACATTGAGAATGCCTCCCTGTTTTATTCCGGGAGATTTGTTTTCATTTAAAAAACTAACTGGAATTTGCACTGATATTTTCGAATCATCAGATATATGCAAGAAATCAACGTGGATAACAGTATCGCTAACGGGATCAAGTTGATAATCTTTAGGTAAAGCACGAATCTTTTCTTTGCCAAGATCAAGCGTCAAGACGGTCGTCATAAAGCCGCCACTATGCAGTCTCTTTGTAACCTCTTTTGTAGACAATGCAATTGATTTAGGGGTGGGTATTTCTTCCCCGTAAATCACAGCAGGAATTTTGTTCTCTCTACGCAGCAAGCGGGAAGAACTTTTGCCCACTTGTTCACGAACTGTCGCACTAAGCTCGCAATGTCTATCGTCCATAGATCTTTATTTCCTCTATATTACTCGAAAAATACCTTAATATGATCGCAAGAACACTATGAAATCAGAAAAATCGATACTTTTCTATTCTCACTACGTTAAAGACTATCCAAACACACGGATAGCCTTATAATACGACGCTTTTTTAAAAGCAATGCCCAGCATTGCCTTCTTTTAACAAAAATCAACCTCCATATTCTTTTCCATTGAAAAGAAGTCCAAGAGAAAAATAGAACAAAGAACAATAAAATCCAAATAAATCAAAAAATCAATCAGGGCACATAGAAAAACAGTGTGACGATTCTTAATTGATTCCAAAGTTCGCAGATCAAAAACGAAACACCTTATACCTGAACAATGCTTCGTAAAGACCAAAAAAGCAGATAGAGAGATGCTTTCAAGGATTTGCTCGACTAAGCGGCTCTTTCTTCTTGGTTCTCGGCTATTGCTTTTCTCGATTTAGATTTTTCTGGCTTAGACAAATTAACCTCAATAAGATTGATGGCTTCTGGCTCAGAAATGCTGTTTACAGCGGCAATTTCTCGTACCATGCGATTGAGTGCAGATTCATAAAGCTGCCGTTCAGAATAGGATTTTTCAGGCTGGCTATCTGTGCGATGCAAATCACGCACAACCTCCGCAATAGAAATGAGATCACCAGAATTAATCTTGGCATCATATTCTTGTGCTCGACGAGACCACATAGTGCGCTTCACGCGCGCTTTGCCACGTACAAGCTCTAGAGCACGCTCAACAAAATGCGCTTCTGAAAGTTTTCTCATTCCAATATCAATTGCTTTTCCTACGGGAACTTTAAGGCACATCTTGTCTTTATCGAATGCAATTACAAAGAACTCAAGCTTCATACCTGCAACTTCTTGTTCTTTTATTGCAGTGATAGTACCAACACCATGAGTTGGGTAAACAATAGATTCCCCTGCTTCGAATCCTTGACGCATCGCAGGCTTCTTCTGTTGGTTCGACATTAGAACTCCCTCTCTATATATAACATCAAACAAGAATCAATACGTAGTAAAACGCTATAAACCTAATTAAGAAAATCTCGCTCAAAATGTTCGAAAATACACTAGAATTGAAACCGTCAACGCTATAGATGCGACGAATCATTGTTCCACTAAAGCGCAAAATCTCCGATCAATCGATCTTAAGAGATTTTACGATCATATACCATAAAATATATGCTAATCAAGAATTAACTTCCCTAGATATACAAGATAATGTAAAAATAGTTAATTTATAGATTTCTTAATACTAATTATCCGCCTTTTCCGGGATGAGGAGAGAAGTATTTCTCGTATTTCCCTTCGGCCCCGTCCATTTTAGATGCGCTAAGGAGGCTATCGTGTTTGGTTGTAATATTAGGCCATTTAGTCGCATATTCCGAATTTATTTTTAGCCATAAGTCCAATCCTGTCTCTGTATCAGGTTTAATTGCGTCAACAGGACACTCAGGTTCGCATACCCCACAGTCGATGCACTCATCTGGGTTAATGACCAAAAAATTTTCTCCTTCATAGAAACAATCAACAGGACAGACTTCAACGCAATCTGTATGTTTGCATAGGATGCAATTTTCGGTTACTACATATGTCATAGCTCGCCTTTATATAAAATCGACGTTCAAGGATGAAAATACTTCATATTTGACGCCTATGCAATACATAGTCATTAAAAATCATTTGAAAGCAAAAGCATAACCATCTAGATTAGTGAAAATTCATTTGCTGCTTTTCGATTATTTAGCTGATCATTATGTGATAGAGAATTTTCGAAAAAATCTTTAGAGTTATAAGGTGATTGTTTGGAAAAGGGAGGATTTTTTTCTTTGGAGAGATATTTGCAAGCTTTAAAGTGAGAGCAAAGGCCTTTTGAATTTTTAAACAAATCTTTTCTAGGCTAGGATGTTTTTGTTCTTCGACAATATTCGAAGAATTCAAGATATTGTATTTTTGATTTTAAAGTAAATTTCACACTTTGTGAAGCAGAATATATGAGCAAATAAAGGGGCGGATTCATTGCAGAAAAATTAAGTTGTATTTATACATATGCATGTCCCTGCATTGCGAGGAGTACGGTACTACGGTAGGACAGAGACTTTTCCTTTAAATGAGCAATGGGATGGTCGTTTGATATATTGATTTTTTTATTTTAGGCATCTGTTCTTTCTTTGTTGTGTTTCTGGAAGATTTGCCTCATTTTCTTTTAAAAGGTTTCCTATGAATATTTCTGATCTACTGGATGATTTGAATGATAAGAAACAAGAAGTCGTAGTGCTCATCGCAGAGCAGCAATTCTTTGGTGCTTATCGGATGTGCTGGAAACAGCAAAGCTAGGATGTTGGTGCATCGTATTAAATGGCTCTCGTGTGTGTGCGTTGTGTCTTTTAGTGACATAGATTATAGTTCGGTTTGATGTTTTTTGGTTGGATATATGATTTTTATTCATGGGTTGGCTTGGCCACTCTGATCGCCCTGGAGCTTGTCCTAGGCATAGACAACCTCGTGTTTATTACCCTTCTCGTAGAGAAACTGCCTCTTGTTCAGAGAGGCAAGGCTCTTTCCTTTGGTCTTGCCTTTGCTATGGTGGTCCGGATTGCTTTGCTAGCTTCCTTGTCTTCTTGGATGGTTATGCTAAAGCAGCCCTTTTTATTTCTGTGCGGATTTTGGTTTTCTGGACGTGATGTTATCCTGATTGTCGGAGGGCTCTTTCTTTTATTTAAGGGCACTGTGGAATTGCATGAGCGGCTGGAAGGAGATGGGTGTGATCAAAAACATAAATTTTCTAGCCATATACCGTGGCAAATAATTGTTCTACAGATCGTTGTTCTGGATGTTATATTTTCTCTAGATAGCATAGTTACTGCCATTGGTATGGTACAGGATTTTACGGTAATGGTTATAGCTGTGGTTGTGGCTGTGATTATGATGATGGCTGTTTCTAAGCCAATAATAAACTATACTTCACGGCATCCAACTGTTGTGATACTTTGTCTTGGTTTTTTGCTGATGATAGGTTTTTTTCTCATTATTGAAGGGCTGGGATTTTATGTTCCTAAAGGATATCTATACGCTTCCATTGTTTTTTCCGGTATTATTGAGTGTTTTAATCAAGTAGCAAGACGCAATCGTGATCAACTTATTTCTCCTTCGCGTTTGAGAGCTCGCACTGCAGACGCCGTTCTGCGTTTATTAGGAGGGAAACCTATACAGCAAGGGCTCCATATAAAGTCTGATGATGTTCGTGTACCTCCACAAAGTGAGAAGCAGATCATTTCAGATGAGGAAAAAGATATGGTGCAAAGTGTTTTAACTCTTGCTGATCGTCCTGCAAAATCAATTATGACACCTCGAACGGAAATTGTATGGCTCAATATAGAAGATATTGCCGTGGATTTGCAGTGGAAAATTCTGGAATTAGGGCATTCCCAATTTCCCGTTGCCCAAGGCAATCTGGATAATTTCATCGGCGTGGTTTCTGCGCGTGACGTATTGCGTGATCTTTGTGAAAATGGACAAATAGATTTAGAAAAATCCATTAAAAAACCTTTGGTTGTCCATGAAAATATTAGTGCCCTGAGATTAATGGAACGTTTGCGCACATCTTCGCAGAAATTTGTTATGATTTTAGATGAATATGGTATTTTAGAAGGGATTGTTACGCCTGTTGATATTCTTGAGGCTATTGCAGGAGATTTCCCTGATGAAGCTGACGATAAACTGGATATTAAGACGGGTGAAGATGGTTCTTTGACTATTGATGGTTGGATTGATGTGCGTTATGCATCGAAGTTATTAGGAGTCAATTTGGTAGACGAAGATGATTGTTATTCTACCTTGGCAGGTTTTATTCTCTGGAGACTGGGACATTTTCCTAAAGCAGGGGAAGTCTTTGTAGAAATGGATCTCAAGTTTGAAATCATGCGACTTGAAGGTAATAATATTGATCGCGTAAAAGTCAGTAGGATACAAGTTTAATGCAGGCAGATAAAGATTGCAGCTTTAGAAATATCCTCTTTTTTCCTGTGTCGCTAATTTTAGATTAGAGGATCAAAAAGGTATTCCTTTTAGTATCTTCTTAATCTAAGATATTGTTTTAAAATGATTTTAATAGCTTGGGGGTTTTAAAGGATTGTAATGAGTGAGATAGAAAAATCAGACAAAGTTCTTATTATTGATTTTGGAAGTCAATTCACTCAGCTTATTGCGCGACGTGTACGTGAGAACAAGGTTTATTGTGAAATTGTTGCATTTAAAAATGCATTGTCTTTTTTTAGAAAATCAAAGCCCAAAGCTATCATTTTTTCAGGAAGTCCAGCTTCATCATTGGACGATAATAGTTCGACCATTCCTCAGGAGATTTTTGAATCAGGAGTGCCTTTGTTGGGAATTTGTTATGGACAACAAGTTATGTGTGCATCTCTTGGAGGAGAAATTAAAAAATCCAAAAATCGTGAATTTGGTCGTGCATCTATTGAGATAAAAAAGGACTGTTCGTTGCTCAAGGATCTTTGGATTAAAGGTTCTTATCAAAAAGTTTGGATGAGTCATGGTGATCAAGTTGTGCGCATTCCAGAAGGTTTTGATGTAATTGCATCTTCAGAAAACACTCCCTTTGCTTTTATCGCTGATGAGAAGAGAAAATATTATGCGGTTCAATTCCATCCTGAAGTAATTCATACGATTGGGGGCGATCGGTTAATAGCAAACTTTATACACGAGGTTGCAGGTATTCCTGGTAATTGGATTATGTCTTCTTGCCACAAAGAGATTGTATCTTCTATCAAAAAGAAAGTAGGAGATAAAAGGGTTGTTTGTGCGCTATCAGGAGGGGTTGATTCTTCTGTGGCTGCATTTCTTATCTATAAAGCGATAGGTAAAAATCTTACCTGTGTCCTGGTTGATCATGGACTCATGCGCAAGAATGAAGTTATTGATATTATAGGTTTATTTAGAAAATATCCAGATTTTCCTTTAGTTGTTGTAGATGCTTCGGATCGTTTCATTGAAAATTTGAAAGGTATTTGTGATCCTGAAACAAAACGGAAGATTATTGGAAAATTATTTATAGAAGTTTTTGAAGAAGAGGCAAAAAAAATTGGTGGGGCTAAATTTCTTGGACAAGGGACCTTATATCCTGATGTCGTTGAGAGTGTTTCTTTTTTTGGTGGTCTTTCATCTGTTATAAAGTCACATCATAATGTTGGAGGTTTGCCTGAACGTATGGATATGCAGCTTGTTGAGCCGTTGCGGGAACTCTTTAAGGATGAAGTGCGTCTTCTTGGTCAAGAAATGGGATTGCCTGAAAATTTTATTAGGCGTCATCCATTTCCAGGTCCAGGACTTGCTATCCGTTGTCTTGGAGGTATTACGGAGGAAAGGCTTAGAATTTTACGTGAAGCTGATGCTATTTATCTTGATGAGATTCACAAGGCAGGTCTTTATAATGTGATTTGGCAAGCATTTGCTGTTTTGTTGCCTGTTCAGACGGTTGGAGTTATGGGTGATGAACGCACATATGAAAATGTTTGTGCTTTGCGGGCTGTAACCTCTGTGGATGGCATGACAGCAGATTTTTATCATTATGACATGAGCTTTTTAAGTCAGGTTTCTACACGAATAGTCAATGAAGTAAAAGGGATTAATCGAGTTGTATACGATATAACTTCTAAACCTCCTGCAACAATTGAGTGGGAATGATGTCGCATATAGAACTATGAATTGATCACTCATAGGCATAAAAGCGAGCATACGACTTTATAATTGTAGTATTTTTCATTATTAATATGGTTTTTTTAAAGTTGGTAGGGCAACTAGGCACTAATTTTCCTATGGCATAGTATAGGATTCTGATACTGCATGGAGGATTTCATGGTCCGTGAAATATTTACAGTATTATCTTAGATGAATATGACACATAAAATATTTATGTGCTTCCTCAAAATATCCATTCTATTTTTAAAAAAATTTATTGAGGTTTTTTCATATCCTAAACGCATGATGAAAAAGCATAAAAGGAAATAGCGGGGGCTTATAAAATCCCCGTTTTTTCTTGTTGATATTAGAGGTGATTTTTAATGAATAAAGCTCAAAAATCATTTATTACGATTCTGCGATTCTAATATCATTTATGTGAGATGAGAATGTTCTCAAATTCAGATGTTTTCCTTTTCCAGCCATACTTTGCTTGGAAAAAAGGGACTTTCTTCAATAAAACGAGAAGAAAACGGTGGATTATATAAGACAATGATTAGATTTGAAAAGGTATTGAGAAACGGTTTATTTAGTTTTTATTGATAGATCAAAAAGAAAAAAGGGATCAGATATAAAAACATAACACATGGTTGATGATTTGAATGAGAATCTCCATGGAGAGGTTCATATCCATGATATATTTTTGATCTTTTTAAGTATCATACTGCTTGTTGAGAGGGGAAAATAATTTCCACCAAGGTTCCTTTCTCTGGTGTTGAAGAAACAGAAAAACTTCCCATATTGGCATCAACCATCGCTTTGGTCAGAGGCAAGCCTAGACCTGTTCCTCCTCTTTCGTGTTCTCTTTCAGGATTAGGGACTTGACCAAAGGGTTTCATAGCTTTTTCTAACTCACAGGATGTCATTCCAACACCTGTATCTCGGACGCGTAGAATGACGCCTTTACTATTTTTATAGGCGGTAGAAATGACAATCTGCCCACCTGAAGGTGTAAAATGAATTGCGTTAGATAATATATTCAGGGCTATTTGTTTTATAGAGCGCAAATCAGCAAATATTTGAGGAATTTTATTGGAAAAAGAGGTGCGCACAAGGACACGCTTTTCATTGGCATAGAGTTTAATTAACGATATTGCTTCAATAATCGTTTCATTTAACGATATTGGTTCAAAACGCAAATTCATTTTACCAGCCTCAATTTTTGATATATCAAGCAGATCGTTGACAATATCAAGGATATGGTTTCCGGATTGATCTATATAGCTAGCATATTCTATGTAACGTGGATTTCCCACGGGACCAAATTGTTGATTTTTAATGACTTCAGAAAAGCCAATAATGGCGTTAAGCGGTGTACGAATTTCATGGCTAACACGTGCCAGAAAATCACTTTTATGGGTATTTTCTTTTTCTGCTTTTTTCCACTGAGAAATATTGCGCGCTATGAGGCAATAACAGGCGGAAAAGGGTAGTTTTTTTATGGTGATGTGCAGAGAAAGAGTGTCTCCCTGTGCCGTGCAACCAACGACCACTTTCTTTATTGAATCGTTTATATCAAGGGAAGAAAGTTCTACAAGACAATCGCTCATGATTTTTTGATGTTCATCAATGAAAAATATCGTAAAGGATTTTCCCTGTATATCTTTTTCATTATGACCGAATAACGTATTGAAGGAGTGATTTGTGGACAGAACTTTTCCATCGCATTTCAGAATGGCTATGCCATCAGTGGCAATTTCTAAAATCGAACACAATTGCATGACCTCAATTTCAAGTTTATGAGGATTGCTTTCCTTCTTGTTTCTTTTTTCAAAAATGGGAATTTCTTTAAAGTGTTTTGCTTCGTTTTTAAAAGGAATAAAAGTTATGGCAAGTGCATTTTCTTTTTCCCATCGAATAGAATGCAAATGAGCTGATACAGCAATATCCGTACCATCTGAACGATATAAAGTAATAGCACCTACAGGTCTTTCGTCGGTTGATAATTTTTGCGAATCTAATAACGTCGACAGTCCTCCGATCTCTTCAATTTTTTTAATATTTTTATAACCTGTGAGAAGGAAAAAAGCAGGATTTGCATAAAGCAAGCCACTATTTGAATGCATCAAAAGAAAAGCGGTGGGGTGTTTGTCAAGACTTGCTGGGTTTAGATCTTTCCCTTTACCAAAATATGGAAACAATGAATGATTGCAATGCAGTGAATCCCTGTAATGTTCGGACTTTCCTTTTTGAAGGATAGAGGTTTTTCGTTCAGGAGATATATCTTGTGCATATTGATTTAGGTTGATGGTATGGAAGTTCTCGTGTGGAGACAAGAGGTCATTTTCACCTTTTAGAAATGGATCTTTTGGATCTGATTTTATAGTATCTCCATCAGTCAGGTTCTGTTCAAAAAGAAGAGTGGTTTTGTTCTTGATATTCAGTTTATCTAGAAAGGATAAGCTTTGATTCTCCGGATTTTTTTGATCTCGGATGAGATAAGAATCTGTTGTATTTAAATGTGAGGTATGATCTTCCTCACAGAGGAAATTTTTTCTAGCCCAGAAGGTTTCTGTAAAATATTTATTGCTGTTTTCTATATCTGCAAAACTTTCTTGAGCTGGTAGTTCAACAAGAGAAAGATTGTCTTTTCTTTCGTGAAAGGCGGAAAATTTCGCATCCAATGTCATGCCTAGTTTAAGCGGATCACTTGAAAATTCACCGACGCGAATAATGCCAAATCCCTTAAACCCATTAAATTCACGATTGCGTGTATATATCGGTAAGGCGGCAAGATCAACTGGCACATGCAAGTCGGTTCCTTCGATGGGCCAATAAGTGGTTTTTCCAGACCAAGTATTACACTGTTTTATGAGTTCAGAAATATGATTCTTGGGATCTAGATTAAGGATATGGTTAATATCACAAAACCGTATTCCAGCGATTTTAAGGGCATATGGTCCAACAGTTTTGGATAGATCTTCTGATATTTCCTGTAGATATCCTTGAGAATTTATTCCCCAAGTAAATCTCACTATACGGGATTGCGGGTTAAAAACAAATCCATTTTCCATTCCTGATTTTTCTTCGGAAGATTTTTTTGATTGATGTATTGCTTTCATATTAGAAGACACATCATCAGGCATAGAGGATAAAGATAACTTTGAAAATGGCACGGTCTTTCCTGGATTCTTTTCTGGAGTTGAAGGTATAGATCTATCCAATTTTTCTGTAATAGAAACAGGTGATGTTTTAAAATGTTGGATATCAAAAGCATCTTTTTCTTGAGTGGGGGATGATTCATTCTTGGCATTTATACAACTATCTACCAGGACATCTTTAGATTCTAAAGGAATGGTATCAATGCTCATTTTTAAACTTTCGATATGAGATCTAGCATAATTTGGAAATTGTTTTTGTTTTGGCATGTCTACGACACGATATTGTGTTTTTGTTTTTTGCTGAGGTATCCATGTAAATTATAGTCTTTTGAGCGATAATTAGAATGTATATCCCGGGATTATTGTTTAAATATCCGGGTTCTTCTGGGGAATAAATCTGCTTTGTAAAAACAGAGATTTTAACGAGTTTATTGGTCTTTTCTTTAACATTGGTTACCATTTCAAGAGCCGTATTGATATTGATGCTAATATCTACAAAGTAGGGAGATAATTTTATTGTTTTTCTTGTATCATCAAAGATTTCCAAATGGATGCTCGGATTATAAAATCCTGAAAAAAATGTGTTGCGTTTGAGGAATTACCGGAAAATATTTTGTATGAATAGGAATAATTAGGAGAATAAGATTTTCTTTCCCACTGATGTTAATTGATTCGATCAAGGATTCAAAGACGCTACTTTTGGATTCGGAAGAGATTTGTAACATAAAATAAGTTTTATTCCTTGTTTTTTTATTAGCGTTTGCATCGTTGGCTGTAGTTATTTAAGATACGTTCTTGTGAGGTTTGCTCCCTTATTGATGAATTCTGGTATGGAAAAATATCCCAATCGATTTATAGAAATCCCATTAATCCGAAAGACTTTCTTTGCATTGTTTGAAAAACCACTATCGCTTTCCTTTGTATGAAATATTTCCGTATACATGGGCGCATGGCTATATCTATAAAGGGATTGCATTGTAGGCATTTTATATCCAACACGTTCTGGGTTAAAACAGGTGTTGACGCTAGTCCAACACCTGTCTAAGAATACCGAATAGGTGGATAATCTGGAAGTATTAATCTGGAGTCATTAACGTTAATCTGTCATTAAGGTTAATGCGATTTTTGAGAAATTTGGGATCTTGTATTGGTTTTGATCCCATATTAGACTTTGGGGTGATTTTTTTAGGGAATAAGCAATCTTTGAAAGAGGCGTATGGGGGATAGAGTTCATATTAGAAAGTTCTGGATTTGTGTTTTGGATTATGTGTTATTGTAAAGAAATATGCGGTTGTAGCTCAGTTGGTTAGAGCGCAGGTTTGTGGCACCTGAGGTCGGTGGTTCGAATCCACCCAACCGTACCACAAAGTCACAAGAAAGAGTGAGTGTATTTTTAGAACCATTGTTGTATTGGATTTTGAGAAAGCATATTCATTCCCTTTTTTCTTAAATTCCCCCTATTGTATTCTTTGGGAAATTCTTTTTCTACACATATGGTTGCTTTTGACATCTGTTTTTTCAGCTATTGAAGGAGAAGGAAAGTGCTTCGTCACATTGTTTTTTTTACGGTTTCACCAGAAAATTATGAAGACGTTTGTTCTGGACTTTCCGATCTGATAGGTATTCCACATGTCCGCTTGCTAGAAATTGGGAAGAATCTTCGCATTGATTCGTGGAGTCAGGAAATAGATTTAGTCGTTTACGGAGAATTTGATGATCAAGAATCTCTGGATTCCTTTAAGAAACATCCGTTGTATCAAAGTGCCGTTTCTAAAGTTGTGAATTTGCGTAAATTACGTTTTGCAGTTGATTATGATACTGACAGCGTGGTTAAATCTCCTCGTTAGGAATTCTTCTGAGTTTATAAGTACCAGCCAGCATCTCATTATAGAAGTATTGTAGTTGGATGATTAGGAGGGATATGGACAACCTATTTCCAATAGGGAAGTAAATTGATATTTCAGATTTTTTCGATTTTTTATTAATGGAATAGGGGATAGCAAGGTGGCGGATCCATTCCGATATCTCATGGTGTGAGTTATGGCGATGTCATCATTTCCATTATGATGTCTTACTTTATTCCTGGATCATAAAAACTAAAGGGATATCAGTCGTTCATGCCATGAAATGCTTGCTGCTACGGTTACACCCGTGTTGCAACTGAAATTAGGATTGTCAGTGAGATTTATTTCTGAACATCTCATGTGGATAATGTGTGTTGAAAGTGTCTTTGGAAAAGTAGTCTTGATTTTATAGAATAGGTTAGATGAGACTAGGAACGGTATTTTCAAAATGAATTATTCTTTCTGGAATTAAGAAATATCTTTTCAAGTTATATGATTAATGAGATCCTGTCGTTGTAAAAGTGATGTTTTGCGTTGATTTTAATCAGCGATCTCTATCATGAGATTAGCGACGTGAAGAGATATTTTTGGATTTTTTTTGGCAAGAAATATTAGAACCATCAGGATTCTTCGCTTTTCGTTAAAATAAGAATCCCATTCTTCTTGGTCTTTATAGCGGCTATGTTATCTGGAAGATTGGAATTGAGACTCGACCCCATCCCAAAAGAGTGATGCTATGTCATTGCCACCTTGTTTGCGGATTTCACGTATGCAAGTTGGTGAAGTAACGTTGATTTCTGTTATATAATTTCCGATTACATCAATGCCTGTAAAAAATAAACCACGTTCACGTAGGCTTGGACCAATACGTTGGCAAATAGTTTTCTCTGAATCAGTTAATTCTGCCAGCTCGGCTTTGCCTCCAGCGTGGATATTGGAACGATTATCTCCTTCGTAAGGGATTCGATTGAGGGCACCGACAGGTTTTCCATCTAATAGGAGAATACGTTTATCGCCTTCGCGCACTTGGGGTAAATAGGCTTGTGCGATAAGGGGCTCTGCATTTGTTTTAAGGAGAGTCTCTATGAGAGAGAAAAGATTGCGATCATTTTTCGTGATGCGGAAAACACCGGTACCACCGTTTCCATATAAAGGTTTAAGAATGATATCTTTGATTTCTATATGGAAGTCAGTTATTTGATTGAAATCTCGTGAAATCAAGGTTGGGGGCATTAGATCGGAGAATTTTGTAACAAAAATCTTCTCGGGAGAATTTCGCACCCAGAAAGGATTATTGATTACTAGTGTTTTAGGATGGATCTTTTCTAAAAGGTGGGTGGCAGTAATATAATTCATGTTGAACGGTGGATCTTGACGCATGAGGATTACATCCATTTGGGAAAGATCAATTATTTTTCCTTCTCCAAGAGAATAATAGTTTTCTTGGGAATCGCGCAAAGATATCGGTTCCACGCAAGCGCTAACTTTCTGGTCACGCATGTATAGTTTGTCCGGGGTATAATGGAACTGTTGATATCCTCTATTTTGTGCTTCTAAGGCTAGTGCAAACGTTGAATCTCCTGCCGTATTAATGGTGGAGATATGATCCATTTGGATTGCTATATTTCTAATCTTCATTGTTTATAGATTCTGGTTTAGGTTTCATTGCTTGATATAAAAAGTTATGAGGAAAGACATAGAATAATTTCTTTTAACAAGTACCAACAACGTATTTTGGGGAATCTTTTAGCTCTTCTTGCAGTTCGGAATCTTGCATAAAAGATTTCATCATTCGCAATATATTTTGGAATCCCACAGGGAATTTTATCATACGATAGTCCAACCCATCCCTGATATGTCTACGATAAAGATAAGAGAACATATTTGCTAGCATTTGTTGTTTGATAATCGAGATAAATCTTAGGATAGTTTTTCATTATTAGCATATTTTTAGATAGATACAATGACTTTCCTCTATTTGATTTTCGCACAAGCTTGCACAAATATTTGTTTTCTTAAGTAGGATTCTATTGTGCCTTCAGCGGGAAAAAAGTGGCTATTATAGATCAATCATTACAGTTTTTCAGGAGTGTAGCGTCTTTAGGGCGTACTCGCTTGATAGTTTTTTCTTCGGTAATTGCTATTTCAATCGGATTGCTCTTGGTTGCAAGGTTTTTTGTGAGCATACCCGCATATGAAAGTCTTTACGTTAAGCTTGAAGCATCCGATGTTAGTAGGATATCAATGGTTTTATCAGAAGCCAATATAGACTTTCGAATTGGTGATAATGGATCCAGTATTTTGGTTCCATCTAATTGGGTGAGTAAGGCGCGTCTTCATCTTGCTGCTCAGGGATTGCCTAATAATTCCAATAATTCTGGTTACGAATTATTCGATAAAGTTAATTCTTTCGGTCTCACCTCATTCATGCAGGAAATAACACGAGTGCGTGCTCTGGAAGGGGAGATTGCTCGTACTATTCAAGCTATTTCCGGAATTTTGGCTGCACGTGTACATATTGTGATGCCTGATACAGGGAGTTTTCGACGAATTGGTATGAAGCCGACAGCTTCAGTAATGATTCGATCCTCAGCTGCTTCTATTCATAAATCTGCTGAATCTATTCGTTATCTTGTTGCTGCTGCTGTTCCTGGTCTTGATATCGGCAATGTAATTGTTCTTGATTCTACAGGGAGATTATTGGCTGCAGGTGATGATATAGATAAAAATATACTCGGAAAATCACTAGGAATAGTACAGGCTGTTCAGCATGAAATAGAAATGAACATAGATAAGGCGTTGGTGCCATTTCTTGGAGCAAATAATTTCCAATCTGCGGTGGTTGCTGAGTTGAATACAGATACTCAGCAAATCAAAGAAACAGTCTATGATCCTCATTCTCGAGTAGAACGTTCTGTTCATCGTACTAAGGATATTCAAAGATCTGAAAGTCGTCAGCAAGATTCCACTGTCACGGTTGAGCAAAATATTCCAAATTCTTCTGAGAGAACATCCTCATTGCCTCATTCTAGTGAAAACTCTGATAAAAAAGAGGAACAAAGAAACTATGAAATTAATACAAAAAGTGTTTCTACAATTCATAATAATTATAAATTAGAACGTTTATCCATTGCGGTTGTGATTAATAAAGGGCGACTTATCGAGATGTTTGGTGCGCCAATGGAGAAAGAACAATTTGACACCTATCTTTCTGAAATAAGCCGAATTGTATCTGCTGCTGCTGGCATTAATTCCGTGCGTGGGGATACTATAACGATAACGTCTATGGATTTTTTGGAGGATCAACTTTCGAATTCAAACGCCTTGCAGGGGGGAATCGTGGATGTTATATCGCGCAATTTTTCGATGATTATCAACGTTGTCGCTTTTTTGGTGGTCGTGGTCTTTATGTTTTTATTTGGCATATATGCGTTACGTAGCTTTAATAAGATTGAAGTTGCAAAAAACAATCTGCCTCAAGGAGACCAATCTCTTGGTTTGTTATCGATTCCTAATACCGAAGATTTTTTGCCGGAAGGTGGTGCTCAATCGGATTCTGATGATCTAAGAGTGCTCGCGTATAACAAAAGTTTTAAGTCTAGTGTGAATAATTATATGAACAATAATCCTAACCGTCGTCTTTTGAATATGATTGAAATCAACGAGGAGCGTTTTGCTAATATCTTACGCAAATGGGCTGGATCTGAAAAAGATAATGGCGATGTGAAGAACATTAGTCAGCAGCCATTGTAAGATATTGTTTTATAATGATACAATAATGATTATTTAATGCCATAACTATTTTAACTCTTTAATAAAGCATTGAAAGGTTGTACTATATTGATTGTAACTTGATCAGTTTAGGTTTTTATATGTATATATATGTTTTTTTTGAGTAGGTTTACTGTTTTTTTAAAGCTAACCAAGTTCTTTTTTTCATATTTTGGGACTTATTGCGAATTTTAATGCTTTTTCCTTAAGTGTGTCGATAATTTTTTCTCGTTATGAAACACCATGAATTCATATTATTAAAATGAAATGGATAGTCAAAAAGTATTTTTTTATTTGATACTAAGCAACATACCTTGGAGGGTAAATTGCAAAATGATTTTTGAAATGCAACAAGTGAATATTGGTTTAAGCAGAGAAGATGAAAAACGAACATCAGCCTTAGATCGTCTTCCAACACGCAGTGATTTATTGACACGTATGATTGTTTTAGATCGTACCGATTATTCTTGGCGAATGAGAATGCATGCGCTCACTGAATACGTAGGAGCGAGTCATTTTCTATTGGTTCAATGGAATCTTTTTCAAGAGCAGAAATTGGCTTCAGTAGTGAGTTCTGATTGGCCATTTGACTTGGTGAGATGTATGGCATATGGAGAAAAAAACAAGAAGAATAATTCTTCACAGCGTCCAAAAGAGTTGTTCTGTCCTATTTTTAATACCTTTCCAGAAGATGTAGATCTCCCATCTGGTATGGATAAACGTTATTGTTCCCTTGCATTCGACGTTGGTCGTATACGTATCGGATTAATGTTGTTGTTTCCGAGAGGACGTATTATTTTGCAGGATCGGTTATGGGAGATCGGTTTATTAGCTGCGTATCAAGCCAGTATGTTCAAAAATCGTGATATACATTTGGATAATAAAGATTCTGAATTAACTGATCGTGAGATTGAATGTTTAACTTGGATTTCAGAGGGAAAGACCAGCAACGAGATATCAGTCATACTTGGGATATCCCGCAATACGATCAATAACTATATTGCCAGCATTATGCGTAAGACGTCCACAAAAACTCGATCTGGCGCGATAGCTTATGCTATTCGCAATAATATTGTTTGAAGAGCACTATAACAACTAGTTGAAATCATTTCGAGGTAAAAAGTTTGTCCGAGAATACACTGATAGAAAAAGGATCGTTTAGTCGATTAGAACTTTCTGCCAGATTGAGTTCTATACAAAGCAGAATAAGTGCGAGTAATTTTTCTCTATACACGATTAGTCGTGTCCTTGATTTTCCAAGGCGTCAGAAATTTTTTTGTGAATTAGATAATTATGGAGCAGAAGAAAGCAATTTTCCAAATATTTTAATTGAAACATATGGCGATGAATTTCTTTTTCACTTTGATTCCGGGATTTTGCCTATAATATGGGATGGAGCGCAGGAGGGAGCTATGATTGAAACATCAGGGCAATTTTCTTCTAGATTAGAGGGAGGGATTTTGCCGTTTTCAGGGATTGCTTTTCCTGTCCATCTCGGCTTCCAGAAGAACGGATATGTCATATTTACAGCAGAACATCTTAAGCTTGCCAATGAAATTATTATTGAAGTACATGGAGCTTGTTATCAAGCTATTATGGACTTTATAGTTCTCTTTAAAAAGAGCCCTGCGGCGATTAGAAATCTGACAGAACGTGAGATTTCGTGTTTACAGCTGGCAGGAGATGGTTGCACTAGCGAAGAGATTGCTGAAAAATTAGGTTTATCCATTCATACG
Source organism: Candidatus Liberibacter sp. (assembly GCF_014048425.1). Classification (GTDB taxonomy): domain Bacteria; phylum Pseudomonadota; class Alphaproteobacteria; order Rhizobiales; family Rhizobiaceae; genus Liberibacter. The sequence continues at coordinate 18,395 of NZ_JACETX010000002.1, forward strand.
GTTAATGCATATCTTGGATCAGCCACGGTCAAGCTTGATGCTGTTAATCGTATTCAAGCAATTGCGAAGGCAATGCGTTTTGGGTGTATTTATTGATGAATCGATCATAATCTTTCAACAGAATTTCTTATCGATTCTTAGAATAAATTTTATGTACAAGTTGTGCAACCGCCTTGTAGAAAACTGAAGGTATAGCACTATTAACAGGGACTTGTCTAAATAAGGATCGCGCTAATATAGGTTCTTCGAAAATAGGGATGTTTTTTTTGAATGCAGTTTCTCGAATTTTAAGAGCTATTAGATTTTGTCCCTTGGCTAGCATGATAGGAGCATCGTTTTCTTCTTGTACATATCGCAATGCCAAGGCGTAGTGTGTTGGATTAACTATGACGAGAGTTGCACGTGACGTGGCTTCTATCATTCTGTGTCTCATTTTGGAACGTGCGATAGACCTTTGACGACTTTTAACTAAGGGATTCCCATAGGATTGTTTCATTTCGTCTTTGACTTCTTGCTTCGTCATTTTCAATTTTGAATACCATTGATGATATGTCCATCCTAAATCTGCGACAGTGAGTAAAGCGGTGAAAAGCAAGATGATAATCAATATTTCTTGCACTGCTAGGAAGATTTCGTATAGAGTCCATTGAGGATTAGAGGATATAGATTCAACCATCCTGAAATAATTATCTTGCAAAGATGATTCAATAAGGATGCCAACAATAAATATTTTCAGGAATGATTTTGTGAAGTTAATTAAATTATTTTTGCTGTAGATTCTTTTGATACCCTCTTTGAGTGATATCCTTTTGAGTCTGGGTTTTAGGTTCTCAAGATTAGGGGATGGTATTCTCTGTATTAAATAGGAGCCAACACCAAATATCATAAATAATAGTAGTCCAGGAAGGACTAATTTTGTAGCGCTAAGACCAATATTAATAAGAATAATCAACATGTTAGAAACGGTATTGAGTTTCAATTGTTCATATTTTTCAAAAAAATCACGAAGATCCTGTGCAATTCTTAAAAAACCTGAAGGCACAAAGAATAGCAAATAAATCAAGAAAGCCAGTGTTGAAGCGAATAAGGATACTTCGCGAGAAATAGGGGCATTGCCTTTACGGAGTGCATCCTCAATTTTTTTTGTAGAAGGAGCCTCTGTTTTACTGTCAGAATCATCGTCCTCAGTCATAGAGAACTCCTATGAGAAAAAACCATCGCATGGCACCTATTGATCTCACTTCATTGGATGTGAAAAATTTATTTTTTACTTTAATCTTGAGAATTTCTAATTTCGATTTTATTTTTTTTGGCAAAGGAGATTGCTTCTTGTACGATGGTACGCCGAGCGAGAGCAATTTCACGTGGGATAATGGGAGCGCTGTCAGTAGAAGAAGGATCATTTTCAATGATTCGGCGTTGACGAGTACTAATACAGCCGAGTATTCGCTCTCGAATTTCTGCTGAAGTTCCATGAAGGGCTTTCAAAAGCGTTTCCATTGAGATGCCACTAAATAAAACAGATAAATCACTAGGAGATAATGTCATCAGGTCTTCGAAAAGAAATACTTTAGGACGGACTTTATTAAAGGTTTCCTTGCTGGCAGCTTCTAAGGAAGTAAGGAGCTTATCTACTTGAGGTTTTTCCAGTTCGTTAATGAGATTGGCAACTTTGTCTGATCCAGCGGTATTATAAGAATTTTCTATTTTGGTTAGCATTTTCCCGACACATTTTTCGATGATTTCTTTCATATAAGGGTTGATTTTTTTAAGGTTTACGGTGCGTTTCATAATGTCGACATGTATTTTATTTGGAAATTGCAATAGAATGCGTGCTCCAATAGATGGCGGTATCATGGATAAGATATAAGCCGTAGTTTGAGTATGTTCTTTTAGTAAGAATTCTGCGATAGAGGCAGGATCGGCTTCTTTAAAGCGATCCCAGACAGTTTCTTTTGGCGTATTTGACCTGTTGAGTAATTGGTCTAATTCGTTTTTACCTAAACCTTCTTCTAAAATGCTTTCTATGTTTTTAGCATTTTCCGTTAAGCCAATTCCTTCGATAAACTGATTTTCAAATTCATTGATTATGTCTTCTAACTCTCTGGGTGATATTTCAGGCAATGATTGTGCTGAGGCAACTATTGCTTTTAGTTCGGCATGTGTGAAATACTTTAAAAGTTTTCCGGAAACTTTTTTCTCCATAGCTAAAAGAATGGTGGTGGCTTTGTCTTTTTGTGTCAAAGGGATATGTGAGACTTCTTCACAATAATTTCTAAAAGACATACTATTTTCTTTTTTTATCAAGGTCGGAATATTCCTTTATTATATTGTTTTTGATGATGGAATTTTGAACGAGAAATACATTTTTTTGAAAGGGATGTTTTCTAGCTTGAGTTCAGGATCTCTGTTAACCTGACTCCAAAGTGGGTGTCATCCTCTTCCATAATGGTTATTTCTCCCTTGGCGATCTTTTGGTTGTTTACGGTGATATCAACGGATTCACCGATTCGTCTATCAAGGGTTATGACATCTCCTTTGGATAAATTTACAAGGTGAGAAATTTGCATGCGACACGATCCGAGTATAATTTGAACATTAACGGGAATGTTCATCACCATATGATGATTATCCCCATTTTTTTCGGAGAGATCCTTTGATTGAGGTGAAAATTTTTCACATAGATTTTTGGTGCTAAATTCTTTGTTTCCACAATCGTTTTGCGATGTGGGATCTTTTTCATGGGATTCGTCGATTTGGTCCGTATCAGCAGGAGGAGTATTGGTGTTGTGGAAAGATTCATCAGTATGCATTGTGCTATATTTTCCGATTAAAATTTATAAGATGAAAATCTATTCGTTGCAGAGATAATTTTTAGTGGTTTATCGATCACAGTTGATTATTGATTATATCTTTTATGCGTGCTGTATAATTTCTCCCGATACGACCAAATTCACAGGAGTAGGTTTCTTTCCCGTTGATATTCACAAGGATGCGAGGATTGTCCTTATCTAGAAAAGGGATGATCTGTCCTACTTTGAATTGTAAAATATCTTTAATTGGAATGGATTGTAGGCTTATGCGAGTTTCAATATCTACGTATAGTCGATATGTTTTATCGGTAAGTTGGTCATTGGATTGTTTTAATGAGTTCGGGGATTCTTCGCGTATAGGAGGGGTTGGTAATAGCTTGGTCTTGAGCAAAATTTCTTGGGGGATCATACATGTAAAGAGAAAAACGATCTCTTCTATTGTAATTTCTATATTGATTGCGGTAAAAAAATCATTTGATATGTGAATCGTGTTTTGTCTGAGATGATCAGTATCATAAGGTCCTTCAAGAGAGAATTGGATATCTTGTGGGTCGGATAGGCATTGATTGAGAACAGAAGATATCTTGGTTAAGATTAGCTGTGCTAAATTTATTTCAATAGTTGAAAGGGGTCTGTTTTGGGAGGATGTCTTGGTAATTGCTTGATCTGCACTGAGTAGATGTTCAAGAAGTGTAATAACAAGACTATTACTGCAGCCAATAAATAAACTAGATGACCATCTGCTTGAGGATGCATTATAAAAGATAAAATTCTCCTTGAAGGAGTTGAGAATTTGAGAGAATTTGCCTGACTTGCAGTCGGCATACGATATACTTGCATCTATGCCGAGTTCTCTTTTGAAAGTTGCAGGCAAAAATTCAGCATAAAGATGACCAAAATTTGAAGATATTCTTTCAAGGGTTTTTCGATCTCCAAGTTTGCCGGTAAGGCGGGCAAGCAATATGGGAGGGAAAGGAGAATAATCTCTACCTGTAGATTTTCCACGCATAGTTTTTAAGACGCTTTCTTATCGTGGTTGTACTTTAGAACTTCTTGTTCAATAACTTCTAGAGAAGGTCGTTCAGGAATCGGAAGAGATTTAAGCCCGTATTCGATGGCTATTTGAGGAAGAGAGCCATTCATGTAAGCAATGAGCGTTTTTTTAATGATAAGGTGGAGGCAGTGTTTTTTCAGTCTTGCTGTTTTTATTTGAGAAACAAGAGGATTGCATATGGAATATGATAGTATGATTCCGAACATTGTGCCGGTGAGGGATGCTCCGATTAGAGGTCCTAGGATTTCAGGGGATTGGGCAATATTTGCCATAGCCTTGATAATTCCTAATATAGCGCCTACTATCCCGATAGCAGGGAAAGATTCTCCCATAGCAGAAATCGCATAATAAGGTTTTAATTTTTCTTGTAAGATGGTTTCGATTTCGTCGTCCATTAAAATTTCAATTTCGTGGCTTCGGGCATTTCCAATGATGATTAATCTGATATAATCGCAAATAAATGTTGTTAATTCAATGTTTTCTAGAACTTTTGGTGTGGCGATAAAGAGGGATGAATTCAATGGATCGTCTATATGATTTTCGATCTCATTTCGTTGCCCTTTTTTCAATTTTTGCATTATGGCATATAGAACCTTCAGGATATCGCAGTAAAATTTTTGGTTAGGGACTTTATAGCCAAATATCTCCAATATGGCGACGCCAGAATCCTTAATGATTGTCGTTGGATTTGCCATGATGAATCCTCCAAATCCTGCTCCAGCAATGATTAGAATTTCAAATGGTTGGATAAGGACGCCTAAGTGCCCTCCCATTGAGGCAAATCCCCCAAGAATACAGCCAGTTGTTATAATCAATCCTATGATTGTATTCATGTGATAGTAACTCATCGATTGAGAATATTTTTCGGTTCATGAAAAGTATGGAGTGAGGCTTGTGTGAGGCTATTATGGGTGAATGCATTGTTTTTGAGAGGTAATAGTCTTGCACAAGTCTTAGAATATAGATTTTTAATCAAAGGATTTATAGTGGTTCAAGGAAGGGTATAATGCAGTCAGCTCTCAATGTTGCACTTTCTGCACAGGTAGCCTTGGAAAAAAGGCTGACAACTGTCGCAGATAATATCGCCAATGCGAATAATACGGGTTTTCGGACGATAAAAGTAAAGTTTTCCGAAATGCTTGATTCTATTAAAAATGATCTTGGTCAGAATGTTTCTTTTGTTGCTAAGGGTGACGAATATCTATCTAAGCAAGCGGGATCTTTTACACAAACAGAGAATGTACTTGATTTTGCTCTAGAAGGGGAGGCTTGGTTTGCCCTTGAAAGTCCTCAGGGAATTATTTTAACCCGTGATGGACGTTTTAAGATAGCAGAAAATGGAGAATTAGTCTCGTCAAGTACTGGATATCCACTGCTTGATGTTGGAGGCATGCCAATTCAATTGCATCAAAAAGATGAAGTATTAGAAGTAAGCAATAAGGGGGATGTTTTCCAAAAAAGCAAAAGGGTTGGCATGATAGGTCTTTATTCTGCGGACTTATCAAAGGGTTTTACACGTCGCGAAAATAGCAGTATATCCCCTAAAATTCAGCCAGAACCACTATTAGATCGGAATGATATTATGATTAAGCGGGGTTATCTGGAAAATTCTAATACGAATTCCATGTTTGAAATGATGCAGTTATTTCATTTAACGCGTAAGTTTGAGTCTGTTAATACCCTCATTGAAGATAGCGAAAGATCTTTGCTGGAAGCTGTGAAGAATCTTGCAGGGTAATTAGGCAATTCTGTGGAATAAAACAAACAAAATGATGATAGCTATATATGCAGAATAGGCTCGCAAGATTAGCACAATTAGCTGAGGATTATTTTGATAATTGTGTCGTTCAGGGTGGTTATGTACGAAGCATCATGCCCGGACATTATATAGTAGTAGGTTTATCAAAATGTGTTTGTTTGGGAGATTTTGTCGTTCATCGAGGGAAATATTTTGATAATTTAGGACAGGTAACACGTATTGATTTTGATGCAATTTATGTGTGTCCCATAGGAATAGGCGAAGCCATAAGTTTAGGAGATTTAGTATTTCGCCGGGGCGTATTTCGAATTTCACCCAATAATTCTTGGTGTGGACGCATTGTAAACGCATTAGGTGAGCCTATTGATGACGGTCCTTCTTTAGAAAAAGGTCCTGTTTCCATGGGAATTATTTCGCGAGTTCCTCCGGCTATGACCCGTAAAAGAGTTGAAAAAGGTTGCAAAACGGGGATACGTGTTATTGATATTTTTACGCCACTTTGTCAGGGACAACGTTTAGGTATTTTTGCCGGTTCGGGCATTGGAAAATCAACTTTATTATCAATGTTTGCAAGGTCTGATTTTTGTGACAAGGTTGTGATATCCTTGGTTGGTGAGCGTGGCCGCGAAGTGCGTGAATTTGTAGAAGGTTCTCTCGGTGATAATTTAAAAAAATCAGTTGTAGTAGTGGCAACGAGCGATGAAAGTCCAATTCTTCGCAGGATGGCGCCGCTAACATCTATTACTATTGCAGAGTATTTTTGTTCTCAGGGGGAAAACGTACTACTGATTGTGGATAGTATCACGAGATTTGCACATGCTATACGTGAAATCGCAATGGATTCGGGAGAATTGCCAGTTACACGAGGTTATCCTTCTTCTGTATTTTCCGAATTGCCTCGTCTTTTAGAGCGTGCTGGGACTGGGGAGAAAGACAAAGGTAATATTACAGCGATATTTTCTATTTTAGTAGATGGAGATAATCACAATGATCCGATAGCGGATGCGGCTCGTGGTATTCTTGATGGGCATATTGTTTTGAAAAGGTCATTAGCTGAAGAGGGTCGTTATCCTCCTGTGGATCCTCTTGCTTCCGTTTCTCGACTTGCACGCAAAGTGTGGAGTCCTGATGAAGAAAAACTGGTTTCTTGTTTAAAGCTTCTTATTCATCGATTTGAAGAAACGCGAGATCTTCGGCTTATAGGAGGATATCGTCCTGGAGGGGATGAAGATCTGGATATGGCTGTTCATCAAGTTCCGATTATCTATGATTTTTTGAAACAATCGCCTCAGGATATTCCTCCATCGGACGTTTTTTTAGAAATAGCCACGAAGTTGCAAGCGTAGCAGAGTATTCCCATTGGTTTATGGAGTAATACATGAGTATAGGGAGTATCAGTTAACTTTAGAAACTTCATTAATACCTATCCCATACTAACTTACCGTATAAAGAAGATTGAGAATGGTTCGTAAGTTTAGAAATATTGAGAAGAACCATATCAATAAGGCTCTAAAGCTCTTCTTTTTGAAAAAAGCCCTAGAATTTTTGTTAAAGAAAGTTTTCCGTTTCCATCAAAAACATAAGTAACTTTAGATGGTAGATTATGGTTATCAGAAAAAATTTTTGTAAGCTCCACACAAGATTATATCCGTAACATTCCTATAAAAGTTATGGAGAAATAGTTGTGCAGTCGATTACGTTTTTTGAAGTTGCATCACAGCATGCAAAATGGCTATCCGAACGCCAAAGGGTTGTATCTGAAAATATTGCCAATGCTAGTACCCCGCGGTATCGTGCTAAAGATGTGGATTCTTTCGCAGTTGTTTTAAACAAAAACATCGGTATGGCTCGCACACATCCATCTCATATCGATCGATCAGATTCCAATCAGAATATACGAATTATTGAGTCTCCTCTGGATCAAACAGTAGGGGTTCAGGTGTCAGGAAATACAGTTGGATTAACAAATGAGTTGTATAAATCTGCAGATATCAAGAACTCATATGAGTTGAATGCTCTTTTGGTGAGTAAGTTTAATTCTATGATAATGAGAGTTGCAAAGGGATAAAATTATGGATTCTTTGATTGCGTCTTCCAAAATTGCAAGTTCGGGATTGGATGTCCAGTCAGCTCGAATGCGCATTATCTCGGAAAATATTGCCAATGTTCGTTCAACGGGAAATACTGCGGGTGCTGATCCATATCGGCGAAAAACGATTTTTTTTGAACAAGTTATGAAAAACAATGGTGGTGTTCGTGTCAAGAAAGTAGGGGTAGACCACGCTGCCTTTATTGAAGAATTAGATCCTGGTCATCCTGCCGCGGATGGTAGAGGTCTCGTAAAATATCCAAATGTTAATATGCTTATTGAGGCTGCGGATATGCGTGAAGCCAATCGAATCTATACGGCAAACTTACAAGTTATCAAACAATCACGTGACATGTTCGCTATGACACTTGGGCTTTTGAAAGGTTAATTATGATTGAAAAAATTCAAGGAATATCCATCCCTTTATCTCAAAACTTACCCACCAGAATACAAAGTGATTTTGTGCAGGATGAAGGAGGGATGGAAGATCATTCCGTTTCGGGATTTTCTGCCATGTTGCAAGATATGGCTAGCGGTGTAGTTGACAATATAAAGCAAGCAGAGAGTTTTTCTTTGGCGGCTTTAAACGGTAAGGCAACTATGCGAGAAGTTGTGGATTCTGCTCTTCAAGCTGAACGATCTTTACAGGCGTCAATGTCTATTCGCGATAAAATTATTTCGGCTTATTTAGAGATTTCTAAAATGCAGATATAACGAATAAGGATTAAAGATATGAAGGCGTTTTCTATCGCGGCAACTGGCATGTCTGCACAGCAGGCTAATCTTGAAGTTATTGCGAATAATATCTCCAATATTAATACTACAGGTTATAAGAAGGCACGTACAGAGTTTTCTGATTTTCTTTATCAAACTGTAAAGTCGTCTGGTTCATCTCACCCATCAGAAGGTATTAATATCGGATCTGGTGTGCAGATTTCTGCTGTGCGGAATGTCTATACTCAAGGAGAATTGGTTTCTACAAGGAATGATTTAGATCTGGCTTTAGTTGGGCGTGGTTGGTTTCAAATTGAAGCTCCTGATAAGACTGTGCAGTATACGCGAGCAGGATCTTTTACTAAAGATTCAAAAGGACAACTTGTTACCTCCGATGATTGCGTTCTTCTTCCTGCGATTACAATACCAGAGGATGCTCAGGAGATAAAGATTTCCAGATCCGGTCAAGTTATGGCTATGGTGGGAAAGCAGCGTGAGTTTCAAAATTTAGGGCAGATATTAATTGCTAATTTTGTTAATGAATCTGGTTTGCGAAATCTTGGGGATAACCGTGTTGCACAAACGTCTTCATCTGGAGAAGCAATCATAGCATCTCCAGATGATGTTGGTTTTGCGCATATTAAACAAGGTTATTTAGAATCGTCCAATGTTGATGCTGTAAAGGAAATTTCAGATATGATCTCTGCACAGCGTGCTTATGAGATGAATTCTAAAGTTATTCAAGCGGCTGATGAGATGTCTTCCTTAATAAGCAAGTTGAGATAATTGATACAAATTGCCAAAAACAATTTTTGTAGTTTCTTAGCTTGTCAGGTTTCGAAGGATAAGTCGCTCAAAATTCTTGGCCTTTGTCAAATCTTCAATCAATCGGAGTTTTGAAATGATCCGTTGTTGTATAAAATTCTGGCTGGCTTTTTGCTTTTATATGCTTAATTATATTTTTATTTTTGCTGAAAGTTTTGGGCGTGCTGTCGTGCCTTCTGCTATTATTTATGCAGGAGAAACTTTAAATGATGCCCGTCTAAAGGAATATGATGTTACGAATTCTAAACTCCGGGGAAATTATGCACGTTCTACTAAAGATGTTGTAGGGCTTGTTACACAGCGAACATTATTGCCGGGTCAAGTTATTCCAATATCGGCATTACGTCTTCCTTATGTTATTACGAATGGGTCTAAAATCCGTATCATTTTTGAGCAGGGAAATATGATAATATCTTCTTCTGGTATCGCTCTTGCTGATGCTCGTGTCGGTGATGTCATTCTTGTGAAAAACATTGATACGAGCGTAATAATTTCTGGTAGCGCAATGTCTGATGGTACAATTCGCGTTTCTATAAAATGATTACTCATATACTTTTCTTTGTTGTTTTTTCTTTCATGGTATTTGACCAAACCTTTGCACAAGTCGTATCTCGCGTTAAGGATGTGGTATCTCTACAAGCAAGTAGGGATAATCAATTAATTGGTTATGGTCTTGTTGTGGGGCTCCAGGGCAGTGGGGATAGCTTGCGTTCATCACCCTTCACAGAGCAATCAATGCGGGACATGCTTCAGAATATGGGCATATCCGCTCAGATGGGAAAGTTAGGATCTAAAAACGTAGCTGCTGTTATGGTGACTGCCAATTTGCCCCCTTTTTCTAGTCCCGGAAGTCGCATTGACGTATCTGTTAATTCATTAGGAGATGCAATTTCTTTGCGAGGTGGGACATTAGTGATGACCCCGCTTTCAGGAGCAGATGATCAAATTTATGCGGTAGCACAGGGATCAATAATGGTGTCAGGACTTTTTGTTAAAGGACAAACAGCTTCTGTTTCTGAAGGAATTGCCACAAGTGGAAGAATTGTTAGTGGTGCTATTGTTGAAAGAGAATTGCCTAAAAAGTTTATGGATTCTAAAAGTCTTGTTTTGCAACTGCGTAATCCAGATTTTTCCACTGCCATACAAATTACCGATAAAATTAATGCTTATTCTTCTAATCGCTTTAATAAATCAATCGCAGAAGCGCGTGATTCGCGTGTAATAAAAGTTTCAAAACCTGTCGATATTGATCTTACTAGATTAATGTCTGAGATTGAAAATCTTACTATTCCAATAGATACGCCTGCTAGAGTAGTTGTGAATGAGCGTACTGGTACAATTGTTATAGGAGATAATGTCAAAATTTCCAAGGTTGTGGTCAGCTATGGAAATTTAACGGTACAGATCCATGAAGATCAGAATATTATTCAGCCAAACTCCATGTCATTGGGTGGAAAAACTTCTGTTCAAACCAATACGGATATACAGGTTTCAAAAGGGGAGGGATATATTTCACTTCTAGATGGAGCTGACTTGAAGGGTCTCGTATCAGGTCTGAATAAAATGGGACTTAAACCGGATGGTATTATTGCTATTCTTCAAGGGATTAAGGGAGCAGGAGCCCTTCAGGCAGAGATTATAATTCAATGATGCGTTTATTTGGGCTTTATTTTTACAAGGTACGAGATGTACTTCTCATCATGGTATCTTTGATAATTTTTTTCTTGAGCGGCTTTGTTTTTCAAAGTCACGGAGAGGTTTTTCTGCCACCAGATAAAGAGATTCAGAAGTATTGTACTGGCGCAATTGATTTGGTGCGTGAGCAACATTATTTTTTTCAAAAAAAGGCATTAGATGATCTGCAAAAGGATATAGAGGAACGTATTGCGATACTAGAAAAGCGTAAAAATGAATATAGTTCATGGTTTGAAAAATATGAAAATTTTATTACATCGTATGGTAAAAATATTATTAATTCTTATAAAACAATGCCTTCTGATTCTGCCGCTGGACAATTGGCAAAATTGAGCCCTGAAATATCGGCTCATATTCTAATGCAGCTTCCAGATCAAGCAAGTTCAATTATGTCAGAAATGGATCCTGAATCAGCCGCCCTTATCACGAATATCGTTGCTAGTTTTCTCAAATTTCAACAATCAAAAAGATCTAAATGATGTTTCGTTATTATGTTACCATTTTTAGTAGTGTTTTTTTAGTAATGAGTTGCCATAAGGGAGCCATTTTTGAAATGAGGAATGTCCCTCGGATGAGTCCGATAGGTTCGGGTTTGCGTTACGAAACGATATTGCGACCTAGTGCCGGGCGTTTGCATTCAACAAAGAAAAGTTATTCTTTATGGAGGGATTCACAATCGGTTCTATTTAAAGGTACACGTGCCATCAATATGGGCGATATTCTGACAGTAGAGATACGAATGGATGATAAAGCAATTTTTGATAATAAAACAGGGCAAAATCGCAGTAATTCTGTAGATAAGAAATTATCAGGAGGATTTTCTATACTGAATACTTCACCTAAAGCAAATGCTAATTTGGAGTATAAATCTGATAGTTCCGCGTCAGGGAAGGGATCCATTAGCCGTGCAGAGAAATTAGAGCTTTTGATAGCCGCTGTCGTCACGGAAATATTAGAAAACGGCAATCTTATCATTAGTGGTTCTCAAGAAGTGCGTGTCAATAATGAAATACGCAGTCTCAATATTACGGGAGTGGTTCGTCCCCAAGACGTTGATGCTCACAATAGCATTTCTTATGACAAGATTGCTGAAGCGAGAATTTCTTATGGTGGAAAAGGACATATAACAGAAATACAAAAGGCACCGATTGGACAAAGATTTCTTGATGTATTTTTGCCATTTTAGATTTGAGATAAAAGTTAGGACCATGATCAATGTCGTATAATGGTGCAGATAAAGGACAGATTGACAGGGAAAAAAAATACACGAATTTTGCTGTATATTTCTTTGTTTTAACAGCAATTGGGAGCATTTGTGGTTGGCTAGGTGGTTATGTAATATTGTCGTTATTGCCATATGCAGTGAAGACAAGAGCTGAGCCAATGTCTATGCATCAAAATATTGGTGAAAATACAGGCTCTGACCAGGAAAATATGTCAACGATTCCTCAAGGGAACAAAAATATTTTTTCACTCCAGCCAATTATAACAAATTTGAACTCTTCACCAAAAAATTGGTTAAGATTAGATATCTCATTGATGTTTAAAAAAATACCAGACATGGATTTATTAGAAACTCTGCACCAAGACATCATGGATTACATACGTACTATTTCAATTGATCAAATCACAGTTCCCCAAGGATTTCGGTATTTGAAAGAAGATATTGAAGAACGGGTTAATCTGCGTTCAAAAGGCACTATATCGAAGGTTATATTTAGGACATTTATAATTACATGATTAGATGGTTTATGTTTGGAATGTTGTTTTTGGTACCAGAATTAGCTTTGGCACAACAACCCTCTTTGCCTGAAATTCTGGAATTTCCGCCCAATTTATCTGTCTCTACGTGGATTATAAGAACTTTTGGCCTTTTTACTGTTTTATCAGTAGTACCCATTATTCTAATCATGGTTACTTGTTTTCCAAGATTTATTATTGTTTTTTCAATATTGCGTACAGGTATGGGTTTCGCTTCTATTCCTCCTAATCTCGTTATCATAGGTCTCGCATTATTTATGACATTCTATGTTATGTCGCCAACTTTGGATCAGGCTATGGAAACAGGAATACAACCCTTAATGGATAATCAAATTACTGAAATAGAGGCTATTAAACGTATCGCCAAGCCATTTTGGGTGTTTATGAAAAAAAATACCAGGGAAAAGGATTTGCATCTTTTCGTAGATATGGCCGGTAGTGATCATAAGAATACAGTTGTTACAAAAGAGGATGAAATTGAATATAAAATATTGATACCGGCTTTTATGATTTCTGAGATTCGGCGCAGTTTTGAAATCGGTTTTCTTGTTATTCTGCCGTTTATGATTATTGATATGATTGCGGCTACCATCGTTATGGCTATGGGAATGATGATGTTGCCTCCGACGTCGATATCATTGCCATTTAAAATTATTTTCTTTGTTTTAATTGATGGCTGGAGTCTCTTAGTAGAAAATTTAGTGCGATCGTTTATTTAGTTTTGTTCATCAAAATATTTTGTTAAAAGGTCATTTTTTCTCATTCAAATCAATTCTACTTTCCAGTCTTTGTATTTTACGTTTACCGGGGAATGATTTTTCTAGCGTGCATTATTGATATAGTCCGTCCTTGACAAAATTCATAATTTTCAAAAAAACCATCTCCATTTTTATAAAACTATCGTCTACCTTTACTGGAGATTCTCCATGAATGATTTTTTCCCAAAAGTTCATCGGAATATTTGAAAAATAGGGATAGGTGATATCCTGTGATACGCTATTGTATTCCTCTGATAATTTTCAACATATATAAATATGCAGTCCATCTCAGATAGCTTAATCCTAATAACCGGCTAGTCGGTGCCTATAAAAAGAGAAGACTAAATTTTCTAATCTTGTAGTTGTAGAGTCGCGTACGAAGCAAAAACAAGAGGAATAATCAATAAAACAATATTAAAATCAATAGATTATGTTTTTATCACGGTAGGAATCCTTGTCCTTTAGGACGGAGATGGATGTCAGTCCTAAGCAAGATAAAGAATGGGAGTTTTATTGTTCGGAAAGAATTTTCAGGAAGAAGATAAGTTACATCAACCATTCTGGCAGGGAATCAAGTTCAATTAATTCTTTAAAGCTTTTACGAGGACGGATAATGTGGAAATGAGAGCCTTTTACTAGAACCTCAGGAATCAATAGGCGGGAGTTATACGTTCCTGCTTGAACAGCTCCATAGGCACCGGTCGCCTCAATATAAAAGAGATCTCCCAGTTTAGGGAGCGGAACTGTTCGATTCAAGGCTATAAAGTCTCCTGTTTCGCATATTGCACCTACCATATCAGCTTGAATATGCAAAGAATTTTCTTTTGGAATTACCACAGGTTTGATTTCGTGATAAGCATCATAAAGAGTAGGGCGAATGAAGTCGTTCATTGCAACGTCAAGGATAATAAAATTTTTATCTTCGCTATTCTTGATATGGATGACTTTTGTGACCAATATCCCAGCATTAGCAACTAAAAATCGACCTGGTTCAACAATAATTTTGCATTGCAAATCTCCGAAATATTTTTGGACAAGATGTGCATAATCAGCAGGAGAAGGAGGAGGAGGATCCTTATGGCAATAAGAGATTCCTAATCCTCCTCCGATATCTATATGCTGGATATTATATCCGTCAGAGTGGAGTTTTTGTATGAGTTTTCTCAGTAATTTAAAGGCTTCACTAAAAGCTTCTACTTTGACTATCTGGCTTCCTATATGCATGTCAATGCCAGTAATTTTTATTCCTGGAAGAGTCTTTGCATAGGCATAAAGGGAGTGTATCTGGCACATGGGAATGCCAAACTTATTCTCCTTTTTCCCAGTAGATATTTTCTCGTGAGTATTGGCATTTACGTCAGGATTCACACGAAAAGAAATAGGTGCAATCTTTCCCAGAGAAATTGCGCGCTGATTAAGGCTTATGAGTTCTGATTGTGACTCAACGTTAAAACAGTATATTCCAGCGTTTAGTCCCAAATCTATTTCGCGTTCTGTCTTGCCAACTCCTGAAAAAACGATCTTTTCTGGAGGGGTTTTGGAAGCTAAGGCACGATGTAACTCACCTTCAGATACTATATCTAATCCAGCTCCTAGGCGAATAAGTGTTTTGATTACAGCTTGATTGGAGTTTGCTTTTAAAGCATAACAAATTAACGTATCCATATGAGCGAAAGAACTCGAAAATGAGTGGTAATTCTGCTCTATGATAGCTGTCGAATAGCAATAGAAAGGAGTGCCAACAACTCGAGATATTTTTTCGAGGGAGACATTCTCTGCATGCAGGGATCCCTCATGGTTTTTGAAAGAATTCATGGTGATTAATCTCTTAAAAGAGAGGAGATCTCAATTTTTTATTTTATTTCCTTTGGATGTGGGCAGTGGTGGCAAGGGATCATCCTTGCGTCCACAGCTATATAGCAGTGAAGTGCTCGCTACTAAGCAGATGAGGAAAAGGGATAATGGTAATTTCAATTGCATTATATCCATCCATGAGAAGTTTTATAGTGTTGATACTTCATTTTTTTAAGGTGTTTTCAGTTAAATTTTTAATCCGATCTTGCCAGTAAATAATTTGATTTTTGACTTTTTCAGGAGAGGTTCCTCCAAAACTTTTTCGACTAGATACGGAGGCTTCAACTGTAAGAATTTTATAAACGCTATGTGTGATAGCAGGACTTATTTTCGTTAAGGATTCCAACGGAAGCTCTGCAAGTTCACAGTTGTTCGCTTCAGCTAAAGCGACGGCACGTCCGGTTATATGATGTGCTTCCCGAAACGGTAACCCAGCATGTTTTACCAGCCAATCAGCCAGATCTGTAGCTGTGGAATGGCTTGAAGTGGCTGCTGCTCGCATACGCTCCTTATGTACAGTAAGATCGGATATCATCGCACCCATGGCTAAAATGATCACTTCCAGGGTTTCTGTTGCATCAAAAATAAGTTCCTTATCTTCTTGAATATCCTTTGAATAAGCTAAAGGCAATCCTTTCATGACTGTTAAGAGAGCAATGAGAGCCCCGTTAATACGCCCTGTTTTTGCCCGAATCAATTCCGCTCCATCAGGATTGCGTTTTTGTGGCATAATTGACGATCCGGTTGAAAAGGCGTCTGACAGCCGAATAAAATCGAATTGTGGTGTTGACCAGAGTATCATCTCTTCGGCTAATCGCGACATATGCATGGCACAGATAGCTGAATGCGATAAAAATTCTAGTACAAAGTCACGATCCGAAACAGTATCAATGGAGTTTCTGGTTGGTTCCCGAAAACCTAGTTCTTTTGCTGTTAAATGACGATCTATGGGGAAATTAGTTCCGGAAAGAGCTGCCGCTCCTAAAGGACATTCATTCATACGTTCAATAGAGTCAAAAAATCTTGAAATATCACGCCCAAACATTTCGACATATGCCATACAATGATGTCCAAAAGTAACTGGTTGCGCTGTTTGCAAATGGGTGAAGCCGGGCATTATAGTGTCAAAATGTTCCTCTGCTTTATCCAAAAGGACGCCTAAGAGTTTTATGAGATCATCTGTTATCTTAAGGGTTTTTTCTTTGACCCATAGTCGCAAATCTAGGGCTACTTGGTCATTGCGTGACCGTGCTGTATGTAGTCTTCCAGCGGCAGAACCGATTAATGTTGTGAGTCTTGCTTCAATATTCATATGAATATCTTCAAGATCACGTGAAAATTCAAATGAACCGAGCGTGATTTCAGTGCGAATAGTCTTTAAGCCATCAATAATTTTTTGACAGTCATCCGAGGATATTATGCCTTGTTTGGCTAACATATTTGCATGTGCTTCAGATCCTCGTATGTCTTGATCAAAGAGTTTTTTGTCAAAATCAACGGAAACATTTATTTTATCCATAATCCAGCTGGGATTGGAGGAAAATCGACCTCCCCACATCTTATTGGTTTCATCAGGCTTTTTTTCACTGCTCGACATTTTTCCTCCAAGAGGGCTTTCTTTAGGGAGAAGTCACGCCTATTCTCCCTTAGCGTATAAAGTAGTAAAGGTTAACATAATCTATCTGAATTCTATGTCTGCGATAGTATATGAACAACCCATGTGATAGCAATAATTATTAGGATTTTATTGAAAATCTCTGTAAAAAATCGTATTTCAGGTTGTAAATATATTGGAGATGATGATCAACGAATTAGTGATATAACCATATGGCATCCAAAGATAGAGTATGCGGGTTCTCCGATAGGAAAATAGTATTTAGAACGTTCATCTTGCCCTATAGGCTATTTCTTTTTTGACCATCGAAAGAATGTCGGCAAGAGCTAATTTTTTTGCTCTAAAGTTGAATCAGTAGTTTGTCGATTGGAAACGGACGGTTTTTCCATATTATCTCGTGCGAGTTTGATAAGTATCCACATATACTTTCTAAATTGCTTTGCAAGTTTGATTATCAATCTCCGAAAACACCCTTCAAAGGAACCACTAAATTCGACAATGAGTTTATCAAGTATCTCTCTGATATTTCTTGGAGGAAATGGATTCATCCTTAGAGTATGGACTCTGACGAGGCGAGGTATTTCAGAGAAAATTAGATCCTCCGTATTCGTTTGATGGAGGGATAGAAAGGATATATTCAAGGCTAAAAAAGGCGATACAATGGACATATATGAATATATGTACCGCGATTAAAAATGCAAAAGTTGTTTTTTTATAAGAAGTGCGTTCTCCTATAAGAATCAATTCACGTAATTACATGCTTTCTGTTAAACGATTGATACTTTTCAATTCCTAGCCTAGATGGGATACATGACCTTCTGATTTTTGTTTTTCAGAGATTATAGCGGGAAGGTGTTCTTCGACGGGATAAAGAGAAATGAAGATTTTATATGAGATGAGATAAAAAGGATATCAAAACGAGTGAGGCAATTTTTATAATCATGTTTGGGGAAGTATATAAAATTAAGAGCATGTTTAGTACGTATGAGGAAAAATATCACGGAAATTATCTATCATGAGGATGTGTATATTGAGGGTTATAAGGGGTAGGCAAGATTTTAAGAGTTTGAATGGTTTTTTGGGAATATGCTCAAATATGTGCTGTAGTGTGTGTTTTATATCCGATAATATTGAAAACAAAATCTCTGACAGATGATATGCAATGTGTGCCAGAGATTAGCAAAATAGGAGAGATTTTGAAAGTTTGGCTTAAGCACTTTGAGACGAGGAGTTCATCCCCTTGTTTTGTTCTGATATATCCATGCCCACAGACACATCTCCAGTGTGTCTATCCATAGCCGAAGTTCCAACACAACACTCTGACCACTCTTTCGAATATTGCAGATACAATCTCCTTAAAAACTTCATTCAGCCTCTCAAAATCACGAATTTCAAAAGAAAATCGGCAGGCTTTTTGAAAACGCAATTCTGTAAATCTTTGTTAAGGAAAGTGTTTTCCTGCCGTATTGATTTTTTTAGCAGGAAGATCTTTCAAGGCGAAGATACCTAGCAAATCAATCTCACTTTCATGGAATAGGAGGAAAGTGGTATGTTTTTATAAGTTAATGATTGGCTGAAAAGGTATCATGTAATGAGGATAGAGTTTTGAATTCTTAATCTTTTCGGGTAGAGAATTGGAGATAAGATCATATAACATTGACCGTAGTATCCATGGCAGTATTCAAATAGTATGGATTGGATGTAGTCCAATGATCGCGAATCCTGACAATTCGAACTTACTAGGAGTTGACAATAATCCTCGAAACAGACATTCAAGTTCCTGCGCAAGAATTCTGATAATCTGTATGTAGATTTCTATTGTATAGATTTTATCTAGTTCAAGCTCGCAACGCATCATTTATCTGGATAAAGTGAAGGCTATCTCAGAGTATATTGGAACGGTAAGAGTTCTATTCCAAGCGAAAAATTAAAGATACCTGTCAAGTTCCGGAAGAATTTCAAAAACATCCCCGACAATAAAGTAATCAGAAATTTTAAAAATGGGAGCATTCTCATCTTGATTTATAGAAACGATCACTCTGGATTCTTTCATGCCAGCTATGTGTTGGATAGCGCCTGATATTCCTGCCGCAATATAAAGATCTGGGGATACTACCTTTCCTGTTTGTCCAACTTGCCAATCATTAGGTGCAAACCCTGCTTCTACTGCATCGCGAGTGGCACCAACAGCCGCACCAAGCTTTTTGGCTAAAGGAATGATAAGCTTTTGGAAATTTTCTGCAGAACCCAATGCTTTTCCTCCGGATATGATAATTTTTGCCGAAGATAGGTCTACTTGATTGGAAGGAGTTGCGTCTTCTTTGATAAAGTAAGGAGTTAAAACATTCCTTGTCAGGTATTCTGAAGAGATGTTTTCTATATGAGCTAGCACATCCCCTGTTGGAGAAGGAGGAAATGCAGATGCGCGTACTGTGATAACTTGATAAGGATCAGTTGTTTGTACGGTTTGTATAATATTTCCTGCATACATTGGTCTTTTGAAAATATTAGGGGAGAGGATCTCAATGATTTCGGATACCTGCATAACATCTAGCATAGCTGCAATACGTGGCAATATATCTTTTCCGATTGCATTAGCGGATGCCATTATCGTTTTATATCCCTCGGCTATGGATAGGATGAGATCACTTAAAGGTTCAGCGAATTTATGGCAAAATACGGTGTTTTGCGCTACAATAATCTTGGTAACTCCATGGATATTAGAAGCTTGTTGCACAATTCTTTCAATGCTTTCGCCTGCTATTAATAAATGTATATCATCGCCAATTTTCTTGGCGGCTGTCACAACTCTCGCGGTTTGTTCTGACAAACTCTCTTGATGATAATCTGCAAGTACAAGTATGGGCATGTCACAATAAGCCGTTTTCGCTTTTTAATTTTTCAAGAAGTTCTGGAACAGAGTGCACTCTCAGACCAGATCTTTCCACGCTATTTTCTTCGAAACTAAGCACTTTCAGGCGAGGTGTCAAATTAAGTGCGAAATCGGAAGCAATTTTTTTTTCAAGAGTTTTCTTTCGAGCCTTCATGATATTTGGAAGGGATATATAACGAGGTTCGTTAAGATTTAAGTCAACGGTTATAATGGCTGGAAGGGTTATTGTTATTGTTTCGGTTCCAAAATCTGTTTCACGTACAACAATCACATGATCATCGTGAACTTTTATGCTAGAAACAAACGTTGCCTGAGCCCATCCCATCAATGTTGCGAGCATTTGTCCAGTTTGACTAGCTTCGTCATCGATAGCTTTCTTGCCGAGAATGACTATTCTTGGTTTTTCTTGTTTGACGATCTCTCGAAGAAGTTTAGCCACTGATAAGGGTTCTAGTATTTCGTCGCTTTCAATTAAAATTCCTCTGTCTGCCCCCATGGCTAGGGCATTTTTGAGGGTTTCTTCAGAATCGTGAGAACCTATAGAAACAGCTATAATTTCTGTGGCAATTCCATTTTCTTTCAATTGTATAGCTTCTTCAATTGCAACTTCATCAAAAGGATTCATGGACATTTTCATGTTATTGTGCTCAATGCCAGAACCATCGCTCTTTATGCGTACTTTTGCATTATAATCTATAACCCTTTTAACAGGTACGAGTATCTTCATATATGGATTCCACAGCGATTATTTGACAAGCGTAGATTGGATGTATACTTGCTTGGATTTGATTGCAAATAACAGTATTTCCCAACGAAGATTTTTATTCCTTCGAGATGGAAAAAGAGAGTGATAAGAAATGGGTTTATAATACGGGGATTTCCTTTCGACGATTTTATCAATATAATGAGGATCTATGATCAAGTAAAGGTATGCGATGGGATAAGATAAAATTATAAGAATGATTTCTTCATTCTATGGTTTAAGTACCCATCAAAAGATTTTTCTCAGAGATCAAGCTGTATTTTTTCTCAAAATCGGGAGGAGAAATTAACTTGAAAATTCTACGCAGACATTCCATTGAGGGGGGATAAGCTCTTAAATCAAAACCAGGTACACATCCCCGACAAGCAATAATGAATTTAATATAGCAATGACAATATCTTTTCACGCGTTCCTGTTGTCAAAGATTTTTCTCAATTAGAAATGTGGATTTGTTGATTTTATAAATCAGTTTTTTAGAATGAATACAGAGTTCCATTCGCCACTATCTTCTAAAATATAATAGCGTGTATGGCGCCTTTTATCCTGAATATGATGTTTTATTTTAGCTCTATTTCATGAATCTTTTGGTAGGTAATGCATGATATCGAGAAAAACGTGCATCTTATTTTATGTTAAGCCCTTAGTAGATCTTGTAAAATAATTTTTTATGGGAGATGTTTAAAATAGGACACCATAGTCCAAAGATATTTTTTAATTTCATGCCGACCATTTGGAGTTATTATGTGGATGCGGGAATATTTTTATGCGACATATGACGTTGTTTTTGATGCGATAGAGCATTTTATGGATGAAGATGGTTGGGCTATGGCCAGTCATATTTCGGTGTCGGCATTGCTATCTGTCTTTCCCTTTATAGTTTTTGGGACAAATCTTGCGGGTTTTTTAGGGGCAAAACAATTTGTTCCGACTGTTATGGATATCATTTTTGGTACGTGGCCTGAGGTGGTTACTAAACCGATTGCCGACGAGGTTTTACAAGTTTTGGCAATGCCTAGAAAAGGTTTGTTTACGATCTCAGCATTAGCCGCAGGATATTTTTCCTCTAATGGCATAGAAGCTTTACGTATCTCACTGAATCGAGCATACCGCGTTGTGGATATGAGATCCTGGTATATAACGCGTTTATTCAGTCTTGGATATGTTTTTCTTTCTGCGATTATGTTGGTAATAATGAGTTTTTTTTTCGTGGCGATTCCATTGGTACTAACATATACAAAAAATCTTTTCCCGTCTTTTGGTAATATTCTGATCATAATTTGGAACAGTAGAATATATGGCACGCTTGGTATCTTGTCATTTTCTCTTGTTTTTGTTCATCTTTTTTTGCCTGCAGGACAACGTACAATTATCAGTATTTTGCCTGGAGTAGTTTTTACATTGGTCAGTTGGTTAGTAGGAGCGGTATTGTTTACCCATTATGTTGTTTCATTTGCGACGTATTCTACGATGTATGCTGGGTTAGCCTCTATAACGATATTTTTGGTATTTCTTTATATGCTCGGAGTTATTTTTATCCTTGGAGCTGAACTTAATGCTTCTATGATGAGATATTCTTGGAACAAGAGACTATAGTTCGATGGATCTTTATAATCGTGTGCGTAAAACACATGATTTAAGGGACTGAGCTTGAAATAAGAGATCTAGAATGCCTGGACAGGTAAGATATTTTCTGAAAGAAATTACTTTGAATTGTAATTAGGAAGATGGGGATGATGTCTTTCTCTTAGAATCTTGACCACAGCTGTACATGACATTATAGCGAGTATACTGCTTAGGACGATATTCCAGGAAGCGAGTGAAATTCCTAAAACATATTGTCTGTTTTGGGAACAAGAAGGAAGATATTTTTTCCCGAGATCATGCGAGATATCTGCGATTTTTACATATGTATCGGGATTTTTTTTTTTCTGATTGGAATTGGAAGTACAGTATTGTTTCCCTTTCTCTATATTCCATTCAATGCCTACATGTTTGAATCCAAGTGTAGTGTCATAAATCATGATCGCGGAAACAGCAATCAATAGGAAACAAGTGAGCCAATATAAAAGCGGGTTTCGACCAGATAATCCCGCCAATACAGCAATTGGGAGACAGTAGTAGTAAGGTTTTTGTTCCTGAAGACAAAGTTTACAAGGTGTATATTCGAAGATATATTGGAGTGCTAAGATGGTTAAAACAATTCCTAAAATACTGGCTACCAAAATATTGATAAGTTGCAAACCTTTTAATTTAAAGGCAAATAATCTCATTATCACGAGAATCTCCTAAAATTATTCCAAGTAACGTGCCCAATATTTTCCGAATCATGAGTTTCATATATGATATGCTTCGAAATATAATTATTAAGGATAGCAGATGCTGCTTTTAAGAATATGGATAAATATACACAAAATTTATGTAATAATATCTTTCATATGAGGGTTTTTGGGCAAAATGTCCACTGAAAAACATCAAATATTGTAGAGGTGAACAATCTAGATAATTGTTATATAACGAAGATACAGATACGCAATATTATTTTAAAAAAGCATTGGTTGTCTGGGAAAAAGCGATAGACGCAGTACAAGCGGCATCCTCAAAATCTTTCTAGAAATCTCTTGAATGTTTTTTCTTGGGAGAAGCAGATTTTTTTTTGGAAAATTATTATATCAAGGAAAAATAATGACTCAAAATTCAAAGGAGGAAAGACGGAGCTTAAATTTATTGCGAATTTTTTCTGACAATAAGTTGTATTGATTAGTGCCGTGGTTTCTGAGTTCCAAAGATTTTTTTAGGGCATCCGCTGATGATTTGCGTCAGGATTGGGTGATGTTTCGTTTTGATTATGAATTATATGGAAGTTTTTATACCCTGTTTTGTTTAAAGTCTCATCATCCTTGGTAATACCGTCAAATAGACTGATTAATAGGTTTTCAAGTGTGCCATGTACGTTTATGCTATTGAGTGTATATCGTTGGAGAGGAATCGTTTTAGACCCTTTTTTATCACTTTATTTTCTTTTAAAAGGATTTTTAAGTGAAAAGAAGGATGCTAGCAGAGCGGATCTTTTGGGATATCCGAGTATTTATTGTACAGGTCTCGTCGGTTTATTTATTTGGTTTCATGCTGTGCGCATTGGTTGGTATTGGAAGGTATTGTACGAGAATACGGCTTCGTAAATATGTGGATACTGCAGATTGAAGGCTTTTTCATAAAATTCATCAATGGATTTTTATGAAAGGAATTGTTGATCTCAATTACCGGGGGAAGTGATCTTACATTATTTGAAGTTGATGAAGCTACTACTCGTATCCGAGAAGCAGTTGATCCTGAAGCCAATATCATTCTTGGGGCTACTTTTGATGAAGCCCTTGAAGGTGTCAAGAGACTGAGCGGGCTTGTTATTTGAAGAGAACCAGAGGCTGAAGGCAAGAATTGTTTTTGAAAGGTACAGTACAGATACGCAGAAAAACCGTAGAATTAGCGTCTTTATGATTCAGGGATGTTAAATTATTAAGCAATTGATTTTAAGTGCGATTTATATAATATTTCCCATTAAATAACTGCGTCTCCTCAGATTTTTCCCAGAAATTCAAGTTCGCGATCAAGGTGATATAAGTGGAAGATTATGGTTTCTCCTTGAGATGCCAAGGCTATAATAATCGGCGAAACTGCATCTCGTAAAAGTTGTCCATGTTTTTCAGGAGAAGAATACTTTTTCTTGTAATTTTTTTCTAGCAGTTTTTTAGTGCGTTAGTTGTATTGTTTTTCCAATGCAAAAAGTTTGTATCTTTTGGAGATAGAGCCGCAAAATTTTATCAGTTTACAAATCTAGAAAAGTTTCAAAAGGCTTCGATTTCTTTTTTCTTCTCTTAGTTGTTTATCTTTTTCACGGTTCTAAATAATCTTTACGAGAGCTATATGTCTATGATAGTCATCGCCTGGATGAATAGGGAAGATATATTCATTCTATTCTAGTGTGAAATAGGATACATTCCTCATTCGAAGAAAATAGGTATAATTTGCTGATGATTATCTATTGATTGGGCTGGGAGAAAGTAAAAAAAGGATGTTTATAGGTGGGAGATTCCTTGAAAATCGGAATGAATATACGTCGTATTGCCTCGAATCTATTGCCTGTAATTGTCAAGAAGCGTGTTTCTCTAGGGCATATATTAGATCCAGAATGTGGAGATTCTTCTTTCCTAGCTCTTCCGTATATAGACCAAAAATTGGTACATGCTATTTTGAATACAACACTGCGTTTTCTGCCTCGGATTGACGCTGTTCTTGATTCTGTGCTTGTTTCTTCTCTTTCGAATAAAAATGATTCTTTGCGGCAATTATTACGCATTTCTATTGCTCAGATCCTTTATTTAGATGTGGCAGATTATGCCGTTGTGGATTTGTCGGTAGAACAAGTCAAGAATGACAAAAAGAATCGACATTTCTCTAAACTTGTTAATGCCATACTACGAAGGGTTTGCCGGGAAAAATCGGAATTATTACAGTGTTTTTCAGAAGTGCCGACTGTGCCTGAATGGTTTAGGGGTCGTCTGGAAAAATATTATGGGAAGGATTCTGCTCGTGCTATTGCTGCGGCTTGTCTTTATCCCGGTTATATTGATTTGACAGTAAAATCTGATATTGAGATTTGGGCACGTAAACTCAATGCTGTTGTATTGCCCACTGGTGGAATACGTCTTAGAAATTTTAAAGGAAATATTTTTGATCTTCCTGGTTTTGAAGAAGGAAATTGGTGGGTACAAGATGCGTCGGCATCGGTTCCTGTTCAGCTATTTGGTCGATTGGATGGTCTCTCAGTTTTGGATTTATGTGCAGCTCCTGGAGGGAAAACTGCTCAACTTATTGTATCTGGAGCAAAAGTGGTTGCGCTTGATGTTTCGGGAAGACGTTTGAAGAAATTGCGGGATAATCTTAAAAGATTGTGTCTTTTTGCGGAAGTTATCGAAATTGATGCCTTCAATTATCGACCTGAAAAACTATTTGATGCTGTGCTCGTAGATGCCCCTTGTTCTTCTACGGGTACAATGAGGCGTCACCCAGATGTGTTATGGACTAAAAACTTGAAAGATATAGCGGATTCAGCACGCTTTCAAGAAAGATTGCTTTCGCATGGACTGACTTTTCTGAAGCCTGGAGGGATGCTTGTATTTTCCAATTGTTCTTTGGATAAACAAGATAGTGAAGAAGTTGTTGAGAAAGTTCTTAAGAATCCACCCTTTCCAATTGAGGTTTTGCCCTTGAAAGCTGAAAGTTGGAAAAAAATAGAAGGAGCAATTACCCCTGAAGGGTGGTTTCGAGCTACTCCGAACATGTTGGGAGAATTGGATGGTGTATTTCCGGGAATAGATGGATTTTTTGCAGTTGTACTTAGGCGAATAATGTAGCGAAGTATAGTAAATAATAATATTATTATTAGGATAGATGTCGAGTGCATAGTTTATGTAAAAATTGCTCGAATATATGTTCTTTTCATTGATGTAGAATGCATGAATTTTTATAAATTAATCCGTTTTAAGAAAAATAATTTTTTGGATCTTTGTTTTTATCAAAAGTTCATTTGACCGTTAGGGAGGATATAATATTCAGTAGAATATTACTTTTATCTCTGATTTTTCGTGAGTAGTTGTGTATCTTTAAAGATCAACATATACTATAGGCATGGCTCTATATAGCAGTTATAAGGGTGTTTTTGAATTATTTTTGCGTTTATTTTGGTTCAAGATCATTATGGTTTTAGGTGTTTAAAAGCTGAGGTGCAACGTGAATTTATGGGATGATATTAGTGGATTCATTGCTATTCATGCCAAATGACATACGACATTGATATTTATGCAAGCTTACTGCATTGAATTATGATTGATTATCGGAGTGTGTAATGGCTATTTAATTGCGGGGATGAAACTTATTTGATTCTTAAGTGGGCTTTTGCAGGTATCTATTTGATCGCATTGGTGGTTTTGCAATTATAACCGTCGACAATGTGGCTTATGAGGATTTCACAATTTGTGAAATATGCGATTGAATAACAATTTCTTAAAAGAGACAAGTGATGCCTAATGTATATGCAGTATTCTCTAAATTTGTCTTTATTGTCTTATGTGTTATCTTGTGGAGATATATACGTAGTGAGGCAAAGCGTTTCTTTAGTTGGATAGTAAATACGCTGAGAGGGTAAAGGTAACGATGTTTCCATAGTGCATATAGTATGTCGAGATGTGCAGAGATATATTATTAGAAATCTAATCAGGGGAGGTGTGGTATTTCTATTTTCAAGGAATAAAAGTTTTGGTAAAGTGCGATATTCTCTTTTGGAATAAGCTTCTGCTTGCGATATGTTTCTCTCCTAACTCTATATACAGACTATATCCCTCAGCTCTTATCGTTGCAGTGTTTTGCGAATTCCATGGATGGTTTGAAGAGTGTTTTTGCAAATTTGATGGGTATATAAGTCAAAAAACTTTGGAGATTAATCATTGTCTGATTCGGAGTTTCTTTCACAGTGTTTGACGGTTTTTGGTGTAGGTATTTTTTGCCTTTGGTATGTTTAGTTAAGACAATAAGATTGTCTTTTCTTGTATTTGATGGAGGTTTATATGGATTTGCCGTATAAAAAAGCGGGTTTTTCTGATGGAATTTTGATTAAAACCGCCCTCATATCTGTATATGATAAATCTGGTATTCTTGAATTGGCTTGCGAATTGAATTCGCGGGGCATCAAGATAATATCCACAGGGGGAACTTGTCAATTACTAAAAAAAGAACATATTCCTGTTGTAAATATTTCGGAAATTACGAAATTTCCCGAAATAATGGGCGGTCGAGTCAAGACTTTGCATCCAAAGATATATGGATCCCTTCTAGGAGTACAAAGTGATCCTGAGCATGTGATGGCTATGCGTGAGCATGAATTGGAGCCGATTGATCTTGTTGTGGTCAACTTATATCCTTTCGAAGAGGTTTTTCGTAGGGGTGATGATTATCAAGCAATCATAGAAAACATTGATATTGGAGGTCCGTCCATGATTAGGGCGGCAGCTAAAAATCATGCTTATGTAACTGTATTGACCAATCCGGAAGATTATTCACAATGTCTTTCTGAAATGGATTCGCATGATGGCAAAACACTCCTTGAATTCCGCAAAAAAATGGCAGGTCAAGCTTTTTCTATGACTGCAGCGTATGATAAGATGATTTGTGACTGGTTTACGAATACTTCTAAGGAAGATTTCCCTGAACAATTAAATATCAAGGGCACAATACAACAAAAGATGCGCTATGGGGAGAATCCTCATCAAAGGGCTGCGCTTTATGTTTCCGAAGAAAGTCGGGCTGGTGTAACCAATGCAACATTGCTTCAAGGTAAACAACTTTCATATAACAATATTGCTGATCTTGATGCTGCTTACGAACTCGTTGCAGAGTTCCATCCTGATGATTGCGCTGCTTGCGTTATCGTAAAACACGCCAACCCATGTGGTGTAGCAATTGCTAAGACACCCGTTGAAGCGTATCGTCGCGCGTTGGCATGTGATCCTGTTTCTGCATTTGGGGGTGTTGTTGCATTTAATAAAGCTTTAGATCAAGCAACGGCTCGTGAGGTTATAAAAAATTTTACTGAAGCTGTTATAGCTCCAGGAATTTCTAAAGAATCAGAAATTGTCATTTCTGAGAAGCCGAACATGCGCTTTTTAAAAGCATCTGGATTGCCGGATCCTCTTTTCCCAGGTGTATCACTTAAAACGGTTGCGGGTGGTCTTCTCTTGCAGACGCGTGATAATGTTATGGTAGATAGTCAAGAATTCAAAATAATGACTAAGAGGCATCCAAGCCCACAAGAGTTGGAAGATATGAAATTTTCCCTCAAGATAGTGAAACATGTAAAATCAAATGCCATTGTTTATGGAAGGGAAGGTCGTACTATCGGCATTGGTGCAGGTCAGATGAGCAGGGTCGATTCCGCTTGTTTTGCTATTAAAAAGGCTGAAGAAATAGCTATGAGATTGGGTGTTGAAAGTCCGATGCGCGGGTCAGTTGTGGCTTCAGAGGCCTTTTATCCTTTCCCTGATGGAGTTTTGGTGGCAATCAAGGCGGGAGTAACTGCTATCATTCAACCAGGAGGATCTATACGTGACTCCGAAGTGATCTCGGTAGCAGATCAGCATAATATTGCGATGATTTTCACAGGGATAAGGCATTTTCGTCATTGATGAGCGATACAATAAATTCTTACTCATTATCGCCCGTCAATAACAATCAGGCTCCATCTGATGTCATAAACAATTCTGTTTATCAACAAGTAGCAGAAATAATCAGCATCGTAGTATCAATAGCCATGCGATGGCGCGACGGATGATGCCGTATCGTTTTTAATTATGTAATGTTAAAAAGAGCTTGTAGATAAGGCTTGTGCCGCTATTAAAAATCGTGTGGAGGGGGTAAATTAGCGATGGCTCCCAACAGGAGCGGGAAAAACAATTATGTTCTCTTATGTCTATTTTTGAATCAATGATACATCTAAAAATTTGCTCATAGGATAGATTTAAAGATTAGCTAGGAAAGACAGCACTGTTTTCTACGATTTATATCTTGGGGGGTTATATTACCGCAACTTTTTTAAGGTTAACCGAAAGGCTATTATCGGCGAAAGAAATTGTAAGAGGAAGAATGCAATTTTCCCTTCGTTCTTATCTCAATAGGATTGCAGATGAATTCATTTTTCTCAGGATCCAATACCCATAGTTCCCCAGATCTGATGTCAAACCAAGCACCGTGAAGATGTAATAAATTTTGCTTTTCTAATAGATGGACACAAGGGAATTCTCGTAGATTCTTAAGGGAATGGAGAATCGAAGTTTTTTCTAGAAGAGCCTGTTTTTCTGATGCGCTTTTTGCAGTAATTTTTTGGGAAAGAGGACGTATAACATCCATCCATTTTCCGATATAATCTCCAGGAGAAAGGGGTTGATCAATAGGATTCAAAATGGCTTGAATTCCTCCGCAACGAGCGTGACCCATGATGACTATATGTCTTATATTGAGACCTAGAATTGCAAATTCAACTGCAGAAGAAATCGCGTGGTGTTGACCATTAGTTTCATAAGGTGGCACGATATTTGCAACATTACGTACAACGAAGAGCTCTCCTGGTGTGGCGTTGAAGACTATTTCGGGAGCAACACGCGAATCACAGCAGGCAATAACCATTATTTCAGGTTTTTGCTGATCAGCAAGAGCCTGAAATCGCTCTTTGTCGTAGTAATCTCTTATAAATTGACGGTGACGTTCAAGTAAAGTTTCCGGAAATTGAGTCATGCGTATACTTTTTGTGTTTTTAGCAAAGAGGTCAAGATGAATATTGTATTATCTTTCGGAAGAATAATATATATATATCATATGCTTATGACAAAGAAAAGAAATAGAGAAAGGAATTTCTCCTTTGATTATAGATATGTTCTTTGTAATAAAGTGTTTGTAAGGAGAGTATTGATTCTTGATTGATGGGATAAAACAGTCTAAAGCATTAAAAGTTAATGTTTTTTCAGGATTTCTTATCTACAAATTATTAAAAATCAGGTTTTTAATTTTTTAAATTATACACCTTTGTTGATAAAAATAAGAAAGATTTTTTGGGGATAATCACGGTGATTGCAAGAGGCTTAAAACGAGATAATATTATTGAGAAAACTGATGCTGAACTAGCTA
Organism: Candidatus Liberibacter sp.; assembly: GCF_014048425.1. Lineage (GTDB taxonomy): Bacteria > Pseudomonadota > Alphaproteobacteria > Rhizobiales > Rhizobiaceae > Liberibacter. Next base: position 48,717 of record NZ_JACETX010000002.1, read on the forward strand.
TTTTGGGTCGATCGGCGCTAAGTGTTTCTGCATTATTTGGTAGAGCGAGTCTTGATGATCTTGAGAAGTATACGCCGTCGATGCTAGCGCTGCTTTCTATTGCTACATACGATATTTTTTCGAGCTGGGATCACTCTGGTGATTACATAGATATAAGAGAAATAGAGGGTATCACACCAGCTGGAATTCCTGTTAGCATTGTAACTGTTATTTCGGATAATGTTCCTTTCCTATACCAATCCATTATAGGTGAGATTGCTGCGTGTTGTCGTGGCATGATATTGGCCATTCATCCAATTTTTACAAAAGAAAAAGATTGCGATCCGCTATTATACTCTTCTGATAATGCTGATGATTCGCAACGACAGATCTGTTTGATACAGGTTCATATTCCAAAAATTTCGCCAATGGAATCGGAAGCTCTTAAGAAGGGATTGGATTTCGTCATTGGGCAGGTAAAATTAGTCTCAAAAGATTCGGAGGCGATGTTATCCCGTTTAGATGATATACAAAATTCTCTTGTTCTGTTGAATGGTATTTGTACCCAAGGAGCGGTCAGGGAAGGATTGACTTTTCTCAATTGGTTGAAAGACGGAAATTTTAAGTTTCTTGGAATGCGCTATTATTCTCTTGTACGGGAGAAAAAAAAAATAAAGTTGGAGCGTGGTGATACAACAGGATTAGGTGTTTTAAGAAATCCTGATGTTTTAGTCTTGCGATTCTATCAAGAGACAACGCTTGTTACACCGGAAATTCGCAATTTTCTAGAAGGTCCGGATTTTTTGATTGTTACCAAATCTAATGTTAAGTCTGTTGTCTATCATCGTACATATATGGACTATATAGGCATTAAATGTTTTGACGATAAGGGACGATTAGTTGGTGAGTTGCGAGTTATTGGGTTTTTTACCCATTTGGCATATTCGCAGAGCGCTTCTAAAATTCCGTTATTGCGTGCAAAGATTGCCAAAGTAAAAGATTTTTTTAATTTTGATCCGAATAGCCATTCGGGTCGAATGTTACAAAACACGTTAGAATTTTATCCACGAGACGATCTTTTTCAAATAGATACCAAGCTCTTAGCGTCTTTTTGTGAGCAAATAAGTGAGATTCTGGAAAAACCACGTACACGGGTTCTTCCTCGCATTGATCGTTTTAATCGATTTGTTTCAGTGCTTGTTTATGTATTGCGCGAAGATTATGGTCCCACTATTCGTGAAAAAATCGGAAATTATCTTTCTGAAGTTTATGCGGGTCACGTATCAGCTTTTTACCCTAGTTTCCTTGAAGAAGGATTGATGAGGGTGCACTTTGTCATAGGTCGTTCGGGTGGTGAGACTCCGCGTCCATCTCAGGAAACCCTTGAGGAGGGAATTCTTTCTATAGTTGCACGTTGGGAAGAAAAGTTTTACAGACATGCTGGAGAAAAGGCTCCGTGTCTCGTATACTCTCAAACTTTTAAAGACGTTTTTTCTCCCGAACAGGCTGCAGAAGATCTGAATTATCTTACTGATTGTATTGATGGAAAAGAGAAACTTTTCGTAAAATTTTTAAGCAAAGAAGATGGGGATATCCAGCTCAAGATTTTGCACGCAGATGGTCCTTTTTCTTTATCGAAGCGTGTGCCGCTTCTTGAAAATTTGGGTTTCACGGTCATTAGTGAAGATACATTTGAGATTAAAGCGCGTAAAGAGGATGGAGAACATCTTGTCGTCTTGTATCAGATGGAGTTAAAGCTGGCGAATAATATTGTACAGTTTAATCTTGAAAATCGAAGCAGTGATCTCGTAGAGGCTTTCAAGTATATTTTTCAATCTAGAGTAGATAACGATTCATTCAATAATTTAATTATGCTCACGGATTTGCGGGTATATGAAATAAACGTCCTGCGTGCATATGCTCGGTATTTGCGACAAACAGCAGTAACGTGGTCACAAGATTTTATTGCTCAGATTTTGAGCAAAAATCCTTCCATTAGTCGAGTGCTTTTCATGCTTTTCAAAGACCGCTTTGATCCCAAGCTGTCAGTAAGGGTTCGGGAAAATCGTACCAAGAACAATCTTCAGGAAATTGAAGCATCTCTGTTGAAAGTTCCTAGTCTAGATGATGATACTGTGTTGCGTTGTTACGTTGATTTGATCATGGCAACGTTACGGACAAATTATTTTCAGGATCGCCAGCATGATGTTGCGCTCGCATTTAAATTCGATTCGAGCAAGATTCACAGTCAAGATACAACAAAACTACATCGAGAAGTTTTTGTATATGGTGTTGAGGTTGAAGGTATACATTTGCGCTTTGGTAAAATAGCACGTGGTGGTTTGCGTTGGTCTGATAGAGCGGAGGATTATCGTACTGAAGTTTTGGGATTGGTAAAAGCACAAAAAGTTAAGAATGCTGTCATAGTTCCTGTTGGTGCCAAGGGAGGATTTTATCCTAGAAGATTGCCATCTGAGGCTAAACGAGAAGAAATCTTTCATATCGGACGTGAGGCGTATAAAGCCTATATTCGCGCATTGTTATCAATAACTGATAATTTTGAAGGACAAGAAATTATTCATCCTGTGAATACTGTTTGTTTGGATGGAAGTGATCCGTATTTTGTTGTTGCAGCAGATAAGGGCACAGCGACTTTCTCGGATACGGCAAATGCCGTAGCACAAGAAGCAAATTTTTGGTTAGGAGATGCTTTCGCTTCGGGAGGATCTATGGGTTATGACCACAAGAAAATGGCGATTACGGCGCGTGGTGCTTGGGAGGCGGTGAAAAGGCATTTTCGTGAGATGAGTATTGATATTCAGACTATGCCTTTTACTGTGGCTGGTGTTGGAGATATGTCTGGAGATGTATTTGGTAACGGGATGCTGTTATCAAAGAAAATAAAGCTTATTGCCGCTTTTGATCATCGGGATATCTTTATAGATCCGGATCCAGATCCGGATTCAGAGGAGGCTTTTAATGAACGCCAAAGGCTTTTTGATTTGCCATCTTCAAGTTGGCAGGATTTTGATCGAAAAATTCTTTCTAAAGGCGGAATGATTATTTCACGACGCGAGAAGTCAGTTCAGTTAACTCCGGAAGCAGCTTCTGTCATAGGTCTTTCAAAGAAGGCAGTCACTCCTTTTGAGATTGTTTCGGCAATTTTGACATCTCCAGTAGATCTCTTATGGTTTGGAGGAATTGGCACTTATATTGGTGCACCTAAAGAAAGCGATTCAGATATAGGGGATCGGGCGAATAATCGAGTTCGTGTAACCGCTGATAAAGTAAGAGCGAAGGTTATTGGGGAGGGGGCTAATCTTGGAGTTACCCAGAGAGCTCGTGTTGTTTATGCATTAAATGGTGGTCGTATTAATTCTGATGCTATTGATAATTCAGGTGGAGTGAATTGTTCTGATCTAGAAGTTAATATTAAGATAGCATTGGCTTCCGCCATACGTGAAGGAAGACTCACTGTAGATAATAGAAATAAGCTATTAATATCAATGACTTACGAAGTGATAGAACTCGTTCTCCGCAATAACTATCTGCAGTCGTTAGCTATTTCCTTGGAAAGTCGCAAGGGTATGGCGATGATGTGGAATTTCGCACAACTTATGAAAGTTCTAGAAAAAGAAGGTTCTCTCAATAGAGAAGTAGAGTGTTTACCAGATATTATATCCTTTGAGGAGCGTTGTCGTTCTGAGGAATCCCTTACTCATCCAGAAATAGGCATTCTTCTTTCTTATGCTAAGCTCACATTATCGGAACAATTAATAAAGGGGGATCTGATAGATGATCCATGGTTTACTGCCCTATTATTGAATTATTTCCCGAAAAAACTCAGAAAATTATATCCTGAGGATGTTATGAATCATCAATTGCGCAGGGAGATAATTTCTACAGTTTTAGCTAATGAAATCATCAATCGAGGGGGGGCTTGTTTCGTTGTAAGATTAGCTAAGGAAACAGGTGCTTCGATAGAGAATGTTATTCGTTCTGCAGTGATTGCATATGCTGGTTATGAATTGGGATATCTTTGGAAAGAAGTAGATGAACTTGATAATAAGATCAGTGGGGAAATTCAGAATAGGATATATGAAGAAATTAGATTGGTTTTAATAAATATTACACGTCTTCTGATAAAAAATGGGGCATTTCTCGGTGATGTCAGTGCTGCGGTGAAACGTCTTCTAATGGCGTTTCATAAGTTAAATAGACTTCTTCAGGATAAGATACCGGAGGAATGGTCAGAACGGTTTAATAATCAAGTTATGACTTTGATTCAAAACGGGTTCCCGGAGGATCTTGCGAACAAGATTATTCGTATGCAGCTTTTGATGATAGTTCCAGATTTAATTGATATCTCAGAAACATGTAATACCAGCTTGCTAAGAGTTTTAGATATGTGGTCAGCTATATCGGAAGGATTGGGAGTTGATAGACTGCTTTCTGTAGCTAAAAATGTCGTTGTAGAAGATCACTATGAGAATCTAGCATTGTCGGCTGGTTTAGATTGGATGTATTCTGCACGACGTGAAATGATTGCTAAGGCAATTACTGCTGGGAATTCTGTTGCTAAGATTATGAAAAACGAAGAATTACAGAGGGTTCAGAGTCAGGTATCAGATATTCTTTCTGTGGAAGAAGTAACTGTTGCACATATAACGGTGGCAACACATCTCTTATCAGGTTTTCTCTTGAATATTTAATTTATCGCATATGGGTGATAGAAATATTCTCTTGGTAAGGGTATCTGTTCTAAGTGTTTTTATATGATATTTTTCCTCCTACTCGTTTCAAATTTTTCTTATAGGTAGGTTCCATTTTTACAGAGATTTATTGGCTGCTATAGTTATATGGTGATTTATAATTTTTTCGATTATATTGGCTAAGCGATGTGATGTTTGTTAGCCTGAAAATCTATATATTGACATCGAGGGCTATATATAATATATCCGTTTAGACGGTTATCTGGGAATTTGTATAAGCTCTCTAAAAACGCTGGGCATGGCTTGGAACTTGTGCCTTATAGTTGAAGCATATACGCATTCTTTAAAAAGATCAACTTGTTAGAATATGAAGAGTTAAATGAAGATATATTCAAGACTATGCGAATGTTTCGCAATAGCGTCGAATTATGTTGTTTTAAGACTGTGGAAGGGAGTATTCTCTTTGAAATTTGTGATCGCGCGTTGTTGATATTGCGGATAGATCTTCCAATCTCTGCTTAAAATAGATCGTCTCTATGTGAGGATTTTAGGTTTTTGAGCTCAAAGGCACAAGGATTTTTTCAAAGTAAGGGAGAGTGTCTTAGTTATGATTAGCAAAGAGACTACGTTCCTGATTTATGACTATGAAACTTTTGGAAAAGATCCAGCCCTGGATCGTCCAGCACAGTTTGCTAGTATACGTGTTGATAGTCAATTTGAGAAAAGAGGGGATTCAGAAATATTTTTTTGTAAACCTCCAGATGATTATTTGCCAGATCCAGAATCGGTATGTATTACAGGTATTACTCCGCAGAAGGCGTTGCTAGATGGTTTGAAAGAATCGGAATTTTCTCAGCGGATTCAAAAGATATTTTTTAGTGAACAGGATACTTGCATTCTTGGTTACAATAATCTCCGCTTTGATGATCAGTATAGTTATAATATTTTCTATCGAAATTTTTATGATCCCTATGGTTGGAGTTGGAAGCAGGGAAACTCGCGATGGGATTTGCTCGACGTTATGCGTGCTTTCTATGCCTTTTATCCGGATGGAATCCAATGGCCACTGAATGATAATGGATTTCCTAGTTTCCGGCTGCAGGATTTAACGATCGCTAATGGTATTCAGCATGTTAATGCCCATGATGCGGAGGAAGATGTCTATGCCACGCTAGCGATGGCTAAATTAGTGCGCCAAAAGAACCCAAAACTTTTTGACTATCTATATCGCTACCGAGATAAACGTCTTCTAAGACAATTGATCAATATAGAGGATATGAAACCGCTGGTGCATATTTCGGGTATGTTCGGTGCTGCGCGAGGAAATACTGCTCTAGTTATGCCTTTGGCTTGGCATCCCACTTATTCCAATGCGGTTATTGTTTGTGACTTGAGTGGTGATATGCAGGTATTGCAGGATCTGGATAGTATTGATCTACATAAACGTTTGTATACTTGCCACGATGATCTTGGAGATGCTTCTCCTGTGCCATTAAAGTTGGTGCATCTTAATAAATGTCCGGTTTTGGCTTCTATTGACCAGCTCAGTTTTCGAAATGAAGAGCGCTTGGGAATTAATCGTCAACGATGTTTGGATAATTTAGAATTACTACGTAGACAAAGTAATCTACAGGAAAAAGTGACTGCGGTATTCGCTGAGCCCTATGTTTCTTCAAAGGATGTAGACGTGGAATCTCGGTTATACGATGGATTTTTCGAAAACGAAGATCGCATGAAGATGGACGTTGTTCTCGCTACTACTGATCCAAAAGAGTTGTCAGCTTTGGATATTAAATTTACTGATCCACGACTAGAACCATTATTTTTTCGTTATCGAGCACGTAACTTTCCTGATACATTGGACAACCAAGAGAAACAGCGTTGGTTAGAACACCGTAAAATGCGATTTACTCGGTTGTATATTGAAGAATATATGAGGAAATTGGATTCTCTCTATTTGGAGCATAAAGGGGATCAAAAGAAAACGCAGCTGATTCATGCGCTATCTGATTATCTGCAGAAAGTCGTTCCCTCGGAAATTCTTAGTAGTATAAATTTTCAGAAGAAGGATCTTTCATCATAGAATTTATTATAAAAAAATCCCCTATGATCAATATCACGTAAATCGAGATAGCAGAAAATGAGTTTTGGTTAAAAAGAATTTAAACAATTGAATCGTGATAGTATAAAATGGGTTGTTTTTATGATAATTGGTATTTACACTCTGTTTTGGAAGTTTAAGCTATCATGGAGGATGGTTTTATATGAAATTTCTTGATGATAGGTGGAGGGTGATCAACACTTTGAAGTCTCGTGAGCAGATATAAATGTTTAATGATTGCTCAAATGGAACAAAGTACTTGATTATTTTTGTCAATAAACATATTCCCATTAATTGGAGAGGTGGCCGAGTGGTCGAAGGCGCGCCCCTGCTAAGGGCGTATGTGGGAAACCGCATCGAGGGTTCGAATCCCTTCCTCTCCGCCATTTCTTGAATTCAAACATTTTTAATGTATTCTTGCAAGTTTTGGTGTTTTTTGCGTCATTGGATCGATACAACTATAAGTTTTCTCTGCAGGAGTTTTCCTTTGGCTGAGGGCTTAGCGTCATCAGAAATGATTCCCTTAATATTGATATTTGAATTGTTTTTGATGCGTTCGTCGATAGAATAAGCGGGGGTAGAATCGTCATTGTAATTACTATTAGCCTTGGTTTAGGAATATGTACCAAGAACATATTTTTCCGGATAGGGATCTTTATTTGATATCATCTATGGCTGATGGACTGCCTGATGAATGCAGATTTCACGGATTAGGAACAGCAGGTGTAATTATAGCGCCTAAATGCTGGTGCTAGTCCTCTTCCATGCACTTATGGTGATTACTGGGGGTAGGTGGTCTAAAATGGCTATATCTGAACTATACGTGCGTGAATTTAAGTCTAAAAAGCTAGCAGATACAACTGCTAAAATGACAGTAGATAGTATGTAAAAGGTAAGATTGAATGTTTCCAAACCTATTGAAAATATAGGATTGATATTTGGTTGCGTTTTGAGTTAAGTAATTGATATTTATTTTTTTAAAGCTTATTATCAAGTAATCTTGGTATTTGATTTGGTCAATGCTTATGATCTTTGAGACATAATGCGGAAAAAGGTTTTGTCCATCTTTTGGGAATCAATCCTGCGTCTGCGATGTATTCTATCATCCTTTAATGAGTTTGAAGAAAATGAAAACAATCTTACCAAAGCGTGATTTCCAGAATTACAATAGCGTTTATCTTGATCTTTATGATAAGTTGCGCAAGCACAAAGAATGCAGATAAAGAAAAAATCAGCGATGATATCGTTTTTGAAATTGAGCTCGTAAAGAAGGTCACATCACATGCGGTATTGATCATATACTGAAGATTTTAAAATCGACAGATAAAGACAGATGGACTAAAGCCTCCAAGATTATAAATTCTGATTCAAGCCTATGCAGCAAGGCTGAGCTACTTGAAAATTTTCACAATGCCATAACTTCCGCTACTGATGTTGACAGAGAGATATCGGATTGGTTTTCGTAAAAACGAAGAATTTTTAGGTATTGTGTTTAATAGGGAATCATTTCCCTTTGAAAATCAGAAAGACGTGATAGCGTATCCAGCGCTATTGGATGTTGCTTCAATACAAGAATAGCTAATTTATCGTTAAAAAGAGATATTTCTCATGATTTCATCAGGGATATCAAGATTATAATACACGCTTTGAACGTCATCATCTTCTTCGAGATTATCAATCATTTTTATAATGGATACGGCTGTTTCTTCGTTTGATATTCGCATAAGGCTTTTGGGTTTCCAGATAGCTTTTATACTCTTTCCTTCTCCCAAGTCTTCTTCCAATTTTTTAGAAGTTTTACCTATGTTTTCGAAATCACAATAGAAGATATATTCTTTATTTTCGGAAATGACCTCATTCGCATCGGCATTAATAGCAGCCTCCATAGCTTTATCTATGTCTCCGATTGTTGAAGGATAAATAATTTCTCCAAGTTGATCGAAGAAAAAAGAAACAGATCCTGTTTCACCAAGAGAGCTATTAGCTTTGGTAAAGATAGATCGCACACTGGAAGCAGTACGGTTGCGATTATCAGTTAAAGCTTCAATGATGATGGCAATGCCACCTGGACCATAACCCTCATATCGCATGTTAATGAAATTTTCCATATCGGTGCTAGCTGCTTTTTTGATCGCGCGCTCAATATTTTCCTTGGGCATTGATTGAGCCTTGGCATTTTGGATAGCCAGTCGAAGACGTGGATTTTCTAGTGGATCTTGTCCAGATGTTTTAGCCGCCACAGTTATTTCTCGAGATAATTTAGAGAATATCTTTGAGCGCAAGGCATCTTGGCGTCCTTTGCGATGCATAATGTTTTTGAATTGAGAGTGCCCAGCCACTAACATCCTCCCTCTTTGGTGTTTAAGCTTAATCTTTTATGATGCAAATACGATGCAAAAAGCAATCTTGCGATGAAAAGAGACTATTTCGTGCAAGAATATTGTTTTATAAAATTCATCTCCAAAAATCTGGAATAGACTCATGAAGGCGATCACCGATACGTAAAGGAGCGATCTTTTCAGTCAATCCAGTAATATCGGAAATTTCGGCACAGACACCGCAAAGTGTTGCAGGGCCTTCCGCAACAATGAAACGATTGCGTGGAATTTGTAAGACGAAACGATTCAAAGGTTCTTCCTTATCTAATCCAATGGATGAATTATAATCGCCACACATTCCAACATCAGATATATAGCCCGTGCCACCGTCAAGAATCTGAGAATCAGCAGTGGGAATATGAGTATGAGTGCCTGCCACGAGACTAGCACGGCTGTCAACAAAATGTGCAAAACATTGTTTTTCACTCGTGGTTTCAGCGTGAAAATCGAAGATTATAACATCTGCCTGTTCTTTTAAAGGGCATGATTTCAATATATCTTCTGATGTTTTAAACGGATCGTCTAATATAGGATTCATAAAAACGCGTCCCATAATATTTGCGACAAGAACGAGTGCGCCATTCTTAGCGTGATAAAGTCCAGAACCATGTCCAGGAGTTCCAGAGGGATAATTTGCAGGTCGCAGGAATCTATCATAACGTTGAGAAAAAACAAGAGCTTCTCGTCTGTCCCATACATGATTTCCTGTAGTTATAACGTCAATTCCAGCTTCCATCATTTCAAGAAATATTTTTTCGGTAATTCCAAAGCCGCTTGCACTATTCTCTCCATTGGCGATCACAAAATCAAGCTTAAAATCTTGAATGAGGTATTGCAACTTATCGTATACGATTGATCGTCCTGCTTTACCAACTATATCACCAAGGAATAAAAGTCTCATGTGTTTCCTACTATACTCTTACTAAATTGTTTAAACCTGCTTTCGGTGAGGATCGCATGCAGGCGAATATCGGTAGAATCAGCCATAATATATGAGGTTTCCTGAAGATCAAATGCAATTCCCACAAGATAAGGATCTTTTCCCTGAAGTCGGGCACGAGCCATAGCGGTATCGTAATATCCGCGACCATATCCTATACGATTTCCATAAGAATCAAAAGCAATAAGTGGTACAAATATGAGTTCTGGATCAACCATTGGAGAATTTGGTGGTGGTCCCAAAATTCCAAAATCGGTTTTTACAAGCATGTCTTCGGTATTGTATTGGCGAAAAACAAGGATACCTTTTTCAATGGTAGGAAGGCAGAATAAAAATCCTTTTTCTTTTATTTTGTGCGTGAGAAGACGCACGTTTGCTTCGGAATGAATAGGATAAAAAGTTGCTATTTTCATGCCAAGTTTAAAAGGAATACTTTTTTCTCCGCGGATTGCCAAGGCGGCACTTTTTGTATGATGCTGTTCGGGAGAGAGAAGATTACGCAACAAGAGCTTTCTTTTACGTATCGCGGCTTTATGTTCTTTCGGAGTCATTAAAAATCCTTGTAGTTTTATAAATAATTATTTTTAAAGGAACAATCATATTCTACCACTCAGGATAGTTCAAAGATGCATCGGTGAGAATCAATTCTGGTAGGGCTTTTCGGTATATAAAAAAATCCTTTATGGTTTTTCTTTATTGCTGCTTAATATTTTTAAAAACAGGAATAAGCGAGAATACAAATAACAAAATTATTGCTTCCAATAAGAAGGTTTTTCAGAATCTGTTCTGAGGCGATAAGCAGATAATAAAAAGTTTTTTTATGAATAATTTTTGCTTTCGATGCGTGTGGATAAACTGCGTATACGTGTTGCAAAATCTTGCAATATTAGAATGATTTCTTTGTCTTGCTGAGAATAAGAAAGCATTTTTTTGTTGAAATTACTGCTTAGATTGCTGAGTTCTTCTTGCGTTTTTTTGAGATTACAAGACAGATGAGCCATCTCATCCATGAGCGTGACACCTGCCATTACTGTTAAGCGCAAATCCCCGATGTCACCGAATTGTTGACGTAGACGATCGACGTAACTACCAAAGCGTTCTGCCAAGTGGATGAGTTGTTCCTCTTGTCCGTCTTTGCAAGCCATTTTGTATTTTTTGCCGTTAATTTCTACTGTTATTTGAGGCATATTTTTCACTTCTTAGCGGTCTAGGACAGCGCGAATTGTTTCCATGGTAGTCACCAGTCGTCGAGATACTTCGCGATTGACTTCTTCAAGGCGGTTGGCGCGCAATTCAGATTGTTGAAGAGCTTTTGTTGCGCGAAGGTAATCGGCGTGGATTTTTTGTTTTTCTTCTTTCATTTGTCTAGGACAATCTTCATTTCCGGAGTGTACGTCAACTATCCTCTCTAAAAGGCTGATGGCTTTCTCTATTTTATCCAATTCTTGATGCATATCTTCTCTCATTAATATCGCCTTTAATTGACGTCAGACATTGATTTTTTATCCAGGAATTTTTTTGTAAAGATGCTTTTCTAATAACAAATACAAGATTTTTCTGAAATTAATCGAGGGACGCTTCTTGAGCAAATCATTTTATTGGTCTATAGAGGGTTATCCATCTGCTTCACAGCATAAGCTAAAAGGACGATCTGTTGCAAGTGAGAGGCTTTCTAGATCGTTTTGTCCTGAGTATTGAGTGTCGTTCTGAATTGTAGGGGGGTGTTTGGTGTTTATGTCTTTCAGAAACTTTTTTCGAGGCTATTTGGGGGACAGTTATTCTTTTGACAGGAGAAGGAAGCGTCTATGATTCATGGCGACACACACAAAAGAATGGCAAATGCCATAAGATTCTTGTCAATTGATGCCATAGAAAAAGCAAACTCTGGACATCCAGGATTACCTATGGGGATGGCTGACGTTGTTACCGTTCTTTTTACGCAATTCATGATTTTTGATCCTCAAGAACCAGTATGGCCAGATCGTGATCGGTTTGTTTTGTCGGCGGGACACGGTTCTATGTTGTATTACTCGTTACTTTATTTATTAGGGTATCGGGATATAACGATTGAGGACATAAAAAATTTTCGGCAGATCGGTTCTAAAACAGCTGGACATCCTGAGTGTGGGCATCTCTCAGGGATTGAGACAACAACTGGCCCTCTCGGTCAAGGAATCGCAAATGCTGTTGGTATGGCTATTGCTGAGCGTAAATTGCGAGATGAATTTGGTTGTGACCTAATAAATCATCATACGTATGCATTGGTCGGAGATGGTTGTTTGATGGAAGGTATCAGTCAAGAGGCGATTGCTTTAGCAGGACATCTGGGATTAAGCAAATTGATCGTTCTTTTTGATGATAATGGTATTTCGATTGATGGATCCGTTTCTTTGGCGGATTCCACTGATCAACATTCTCGATTTCGTGCTTCTGGATGGAATACTCTTTCTGTAAATGGGCACGATCCGTGTGCTATTGCATCTGCTTTACAAGGGGCTCGATCCTCTGATAAGCCTACACTGATTGCTTGTAAAACGGTTATTGGTTTTGGATCTCCGCATAAAGCAGGAACGAGCAAGGTCCATGGTTCTGCTTTGGGAAAAGAGGAGGTGGATGCTACTCGTCAGGCTTTGGGATGGGATGCAAAGCCTTTCCATATCCCAGAAGATATAATGGAATCTTGGCGTTTAGCTGGCTTACGTTCCTCTAAAAAAAGAGAAGATTGGCAGAAGATTTTTTCTTCAGTAGAGCTGAACGTTCGAGAGGAATTTATGCGTCGGTTTTCAGGTCAATTGCCGGATAATTTTTGTGAAGCTATCAGGCAATGTAAGACAAAACTTTCGCGGTCTAGATCGGAAGTTGCCACTCGGAAATCTTCTGAAATGGTTCTGGAGGTTTTAAACGAATGTCTTCCAGAGACAATTGGAGGATCTGCAGATCTTACAGGTTCTAATGGCACGAAAACCAGTCAGATGAAATCTATTACGGCAAGTGATTTTTCGGGGCGTTATGTGCATTATGGTATACGTGAACATGCCATGGCCGCTGCGATGAATGGAATTGCTTTGCATGGGGGATTAATCCCGTATTCGGGGACTTTTCTTGTTTTTTCTGATTATAGTCGACCGTCTATTCGATTAGCGTCTTTGATGGGTATAAGGGTTGTTCATGTCCTTACACATGATTCTATAGGTTTGGGGGAAGACGGTCCTACTCATCAGCCTGTTGAGCATATGGCGGCATTGAGAGCAATCCCTAATCTTTTGGTATTCAGACCAGCAGATTCCATAGAAACTTTGGAATGTTGGCAGGGAGCTCTTCAAGAAAAGAACCGTCCATCTGTGATATCATTATCTAGACAGAATCTGCCTTTTCTGCGAGTGCAATGCGAAGAAAATAATTTTTGTTGTTTAGGTGCTTATAATTTTATTTCTGAATCTGATTCGCAAGTGACGATTTTCGCTTCTGGTTCTGAATTGAAGGTAGCTGTAGATGCATGTAAGATTTTAACTTCTAGAGGTATTTCTACCCGTGTAGTATCAGTTCCTTGTTTTGAGCTCTTTTTTGAACAGCCAGATTCATATCGCAAAGAAATCATAGGTTCATCTCCGATTAAGATTGCTATTGAAGCGGGAGTGCGTCAAGCATGGGATGCTTTTATAGGATCTGAAGGGGAGTTTATTGGTATGAGAGGTTTTGGAAAGTCAGGGTCTTGTGAGAGTCTCTACCGGCATTTTGGCATAGATTCTGATGCGGTAGTAGCAGCGGTTGAGAGAAAATTATCTGCGTGATGTTTGGAAGTTTTATGTGCATTTTTGGTCTTTTCTAGATTGCATGGAGAAAAGAAAGTATGGCTATCAAGGTTGCTATAAATGGTTTTGGTCGCATTGGGAGGTGTATTCTTCGTGCTTTGGTTGAGTCGGCGCGGGATGATATTAGGATTGTTGCCATTAATGGACTCAGTTCAGTAGAGACAAGTGCCCATTTGATTCGCTACGACTCTATACATGGGAGATTTTCAGGAGAAGTCAAAGTTCTTGGAGATACAATAGATGTTGGTTTTGGACCGATAAAATTGACAAACATTCGTGATCCGCGAAAATTGCTTTGGGATAATATTGATGTTGTTATGGAATGTACCGGTGCTTTTACTACCAGAGAGAAAGCTTCTTTCCATCTCTCTAATGGTTCTAAACGTGTTTTGGTTTCTGCTCCATGTGAGAAAGCAGATAAGACTATTGTTTATGGGATTAATCATACATCTTTAAATAAAAATGATTTGGTCATCTCAAACGCGTCTTGTACAACTAATTGCTTGGCGCCAGTGGTTTATGTTTTTAACAAAATTTTTGGCATTGAAAAAGGTTATATGACAACTGTGCACTCCTATACGGGCGATCAACCTATCTTGGATGCATCTCATAGTAATCTTTATCGTTCTCGTGCAGCAGCCATATCGATGATCCCTACATCTACTGGCGCGACTAAAGCAGTAGAATTGGTTTTGCCAGAGCTTAAGGGTAAATTAGATGGTTCATCCGTTCGAGTCCCGACACCCAATGTCTCAATGGTGGACTTAAAATTTTTAGCAAGTCGTAGCGTTAATGTAAAAGAGATCAATGAGGCTATTAAGGTTTTTTCCGAGGGGGAATTGATGAATATTCTGGGATATGTCACGGATCCTTTAGTATCCATAGATTTTAATCATAATCCCTATTCATCTGTATTTGCATTTGATCAGACAAAAGTCGTTTCTGGGAATTTTGTACGCGTTCTTTCTTGGTATGATAATGAGTGGGGTTTTTCTAATCGTATGTTAGATACCGCAGTAGCTATAGGGAAATTTCTTTAGATTCCTATGGTGTTTTTATGAAAAATTTTTCTTCTAGCTTGCAAAACAGTGGTTATGGTTTTTAATGGATTATATGTCTTCCCTTCATGTTATCTGAGAGTTTTTAGTAGAAAGGTTGGAGTGTGAGTCGTCTTAGAACCATGGATGATCTTCCTGATATTGCGGGTTGTCGTGTTCTGGTACGCGTTGATTGGAATGTCCCTTTTATGGGAGGTATTGTTTCAGATGCCACTCGCATTGAGCGTTCGGCCTCTACAATCCTTGAGCTTGTAGAAAGAGGGGCAAAAATTGTGCTCCTTTCTCATATGGGGCGTCCTCAGAAGCAACGAGATGGGAAGTCATCTTTGCGTCAGGTGGTGCCTGTTGCAGAGGATATTTTTAAAAAGAAAATTATCTTCGTAGAAGATTGTATTGGTTCTTTGCTATCCCAATCGATATCGGATTTATCAGATGGGGGTATTATTCTTGCTGAAAATATTCGTTTTTATCCAGGAGAAGAGGATAATGATCCAGATTTTGTAACAATGTTAGCAAAAAACGGAGATTATTATGTGAATGATGCTTTTTCCGTTTCGCATAGAGCTCATGCTTCTGTGGAAGGATTAGCTAGTATATTGCCTTCTTGTGCAGGTCGTTCTATGCAAAAAGAGCTCAATATGTTAGAACGTTGCTTCAGTTTACGATATGGTCCGATAGTTGCTATCTCTGGAGGATCTAAGGTTTCAACAAAGATTGAACTACTCATTAGCTTGGCGAAGAGAGTTGACACATTGGTAATTTGTGGCGGTATGGCCAATAGTTTTTTAGCATCAGATGGAATGGATATGGGAAGATCCTTATACCAGAGTGATTCATTTGAGAGTATTCGCCGAGTAACATTTGTAGCCCAGGAAGTTGGCTGTGAGCTTATTCTGCCGCAGGATGTTGTTGTGGCTAAACAGCTTAAAAAAGGGGTTAAAACTGAAACTGTTTCTGTGAGATCTATTCCTGAAGATTCTATTGCATTGGACATTGGACACAAGACGGTAGAACATATCAAAAAATCTATTTTGAATGCAAAAACGTTGATATGGAATGGTCCGCTTGGTGCATTTGAAGTAGAGCCTTTCGATCGGGCAACAACAGAGATAGCACGCTTTATAGCAGATCTTACGAGAAAAGGAGATATTATTTCTGTTGCCGGTGGAGGGGATACATTGGCAGCCCTTTCTCGCGCGGGAGTCTCTGATGCTTTCACCTATATTTCTACGGCAGGTGGAGCGTTTTTTGAATGGCTAGAGGGGAAAATATTGCCTGGAATTTCTGCCTTGACTTCCAGAGATAGAAATTGACGTCTTTGAGGTAGGGATTTGAGACTATCCTGAGACGATATGGTGTTGCGAATTTTTCTATGAATTAGTTTTGGTAGAGAAGATTTTCTTCTTGAATTTGGGGGTTTGTATTGGGGTGAGAGGAAATGATTGAAAAAATACAAAGTATTGTAGAGAAGATGCTGATGCCAGAAAAGGGAATCCTTGCAGCTGATGAGTCCAGTCCGACTCTAACGAAGCGTTTTGATGCGATTCAATTGGATTCTACAGAGGAGACGCGACGTGATTATCGGGAGATGTTGTTCCGCTCTAAGGAGGCTATGAAATATATTTCTAGTATTCTTCTGCATGAAGAGACTCTTTATCAGGCTGCTAATGATGGCGCATCTCTTGTGGATCTTATTTCCTCTTCTGGTGTTTTAGTAGGGATTAAAGTTGATCGTGGAGTACAGCCTTTCCCTTTGTATCCTGGAGAAGGTGTTGTGATAGGTTTGGATGATCTAGATATTAGATTAGGGCGATATAAAGAGGTTGGAGCGCGAATTGCTAAATGGCGTGCTGTTCTATCAGTTTCTGATATCTTGCCCAGTGCTTCTGTCGTTCGGACGAATATGCATATATTGGCTCGTTATGCTGCTCTTTGTCAGAAGGCAGGTTTTGTGCCAATAGTTGAACCTGAAGTTCTTATGGATGGAAATCATACGATTGAACGTTGTGCGGAAGTCACAGAATTTGTTTTGCGTATATTATTTGATGAATTGGCGAGTATGAGAGTTTGTTTGGAAGGTTTGGTTTTGAAATCAAACATGGTTCTTCCAGGGAAGAGCGCTTGCAGAGTTTCGGATGAGGAAATAGCAGAGAAGACTATACAAACGCTGAAGCGTGTGGTTCCTTCCGCTGTACAGGGAATAGCATTTCTTTCTGGAGGACAATCTGAGATGGAGGCTACAGCACGTCTTTCGGCAATGAATGGGATGCAAGTCTCTCCTTGGAAGTTAACCTTTTCTTATGGCCGTGCATTGCAGGAATCCGTATTGCGTGAATGGAATGGGAAAAAAGAAAATATGATTTCTGCTCAACGTATATTATCTCATCGTGCTCGGATGAATGGTTTGGCGACTATGGGATGTTGGGAGAAGAAATTGGAAGAGGAGGACGGAAAATAGGTTTGATTATGCAATGATAGTTTTTATTTGTGCAAAAATGTTTTTTCTTTCGGATAGAGATGTTTGATTTTACTTTAAGAGGATATAGTCAAGGGATGCAGATTCATTTTTTATGATTTGTGTCGATTTTATGGATTTGGTGAATTTAAAATAGGGATTAATCTATGTCTGGTCATGGGACGGGTTCGATTAGTTTTATGGGGAGGATGGTATCCTCCATTCGTTTAAAGGTTCTTTATGCAGATGGTATGGATCTTGTGGAAGAAACCTCTTCTTATTTTGATAGGGAGGGGCGTTCATTGTCCAAAGAATTGCCTCGTATCGCATCGGCTTTATATGTGTCTGAATCGGTTCATTTAACAACGCGGTTGATGCAGATGGTATCTTGGCTGTTATTGCAGCGTGCTTTGGAAAACGGAGAGATGTCTTTTGAGCAAGTTATTACAGAGAGGAAGAAGATACGGTTTGATTCTTCCGATTTAAACCGTACTCCCGCTCCTGGTTGGGATGATATTCCTTGCTTCTTTCAAAATCTCGTAGAGAGTTCTTTGCGTCTTCAGCGACGTATAATGTTGTTAGATAAAGAAATTTATGCAGGGCAGGTAGAAGGCTCTTCACACAGGCCAAATAATGTTCGAGCACAAATTGATTTATTGAAAACTTGTTTTGGAAACGTATAAATCTAGAAAATTTCGTTTTATTTTTATTTTGTAGATAAGTTATAGTAGAAAGAAAATAGTGTTTTTGTAAATATTGCGATCTTGGGATCGTGTTTTTTTTATTAGCTCTTTCCCTCTTTTTAAGATCAGAGAGAAATGAAAAGTAATCTTCTCCTATTTCTCTTCGGATGACGGGATTCTCCCTCGCATGCGTCTATTCTTGGAGTTAATTTTTTAATATAGGCATAGATTAGCCACGGCGTAGCAACGTTGAATTATCCGTAGCACAACAATTCTGGATTACCTATGGTGCAGAAGCTTTGAGATGAATTCAAAGCATATGATATGCCACGGTGATATTCCTCCTAATGATTCTAGTTATTGATTGGGGGATCAAAGATTTTGGAGGTAGAGAAAAAGGTCACTTTGAATCCATTAATTGATTTATAAAACAAGCGATATCCAGTGATTTGGTAGGCTGTTGAGGGTTGTGGGATTTATGATATTTCTATTTTGATAGGATATGTCGTTCATCTTGTAGGATGGGGATTTTTCTGTATTCAGATTAAAATTGATTCGATTTTTATTTTCCATTTTGCAGAAATTTTTCTCTATTATCAGAATTTTAAGTATTCTTTAAAGGCGTAAGTTGAATCTTTTATCAGTATTGTTATAGAGTTGTGGTTTATCCTTATTTTCGAGATTCTTTTTATTTGTGAAATTTTATGAAATTCTTAATTTCTTTTGAATTTGATAGTAGAATTTCCTTTAAATTTTGGTCAAAAAAATTTTACCATTACTTTGCATTTAGTCAATCCTCCATTAAATTATTCAAGATTTTTTTCATAGAGGGATTATAAGATTATTCTTATGATTTGTTGGAATGTACATTAGTATGCTGAGGAAATCTTCGTTATTCATCCAAAAGGGGTAAAATAGAGATCTTATTTCAAGAAATACATACTTTGAGTAGGGGAAATTATATGCTTTATGGAAATATTTGGTATTTTGAGAGCAGAGATGGAAGATAGATGATCGTTGACGGTATTTCTTCAAATTAATAGGAAAATTTTTTCGGTAATACTTTTAGTTTATGACTTTATCTTTGTTGAAATAGTATGAAGATATATTTGATCAATGCTATGGTTTGATAAAAGAATTTTCAATCAAGTTGTTTTGCTATGGGAGGATTTTTTGTCTTATTTTATGATTTTTTTGTTATGTAAGAAATTTATACGTTACTAGTTGGAAGTGGGTGCTTGTTGTTTTTAAAAGATCATGTGGGTTTTTCCCTGTGGATATGGGGGATAAACATAGCTGGTTTCATCGCTCGCTTTATAGGGACTAAGCTTAGGAAGGAGATCATGATCTCGTTTTGAGTAATCTTCGCATTGTTTTTTCGGAGAGACGAGATTGTTATCTCAAAAATATTGCTATTGATAATTGGGAAAACATAGGAAAATGAGCGGTTGAATATATATATTTTTATTGCATACTAGACTGCGATATAAAGTGATCCACAGATAGTCGTATTGAGATTTTGGATGAATCTATTTTATTGAATGTGCGCAATGATTCGAATCCAAACATAATGTTTCCTGGGCATAACGGTAATTTTGCAATTCTACCTATAGCCGATTGAGCCAATGGTTTTTCTATGGCAATATTATTTCGTCCATCAAACAATCTATCTTTAGCAAGAAAAGTTTTTAAATTTCTCAGTGGTCTATATGGGGAAATTAAGATCATCTCACAAAGAGGCTATTCTTGCTTTGATTCGCTATCTTACATTTGGTCGTGATGGCATTGGAATTCTTGTTGATCAAAAATTTACTAAGGTGATAGATACGTTTTTTGGAAGTCCTGAGAAAACAACAGCGATTGTTTTAAAGCTTATTGAAAGGTTTGGATGTAACGGTTGATCCAATGCGTTGTATATGGTTACTGAAAAATCGTTTTTGGTTGGAATTTGAAGAAAAATTAGATATACAAAGAAATATTCTTAATGATATGGTAGAATGTTGGATATGCAAATATCCCTGAGCACTGGTTTTGGTGGCATGATAGGGTGAAGTATCAAACATGGACTAAAGAAATAAAAAGAAGTATTTTAAAAGCTTGAAAATAAAATATCTCTGAAAATTTTGAGAATTGTTAAAAAAATTTTTAAAATTACATTTCTTAATAAAGCCTTCTTGCAATTATACTCATATCGCTTTACAGAAGTTATGCGTATCTATTTTGATGCACCCGTAGCTCAGCTGGATAGAGTACCAGACTACGAATCTGGGGGTCAGGAGTTCGAATCTCTTCGGGTGCACCATACATTTTATGGGTTTAGTAAGGTTATTGTACATTATAGGGAATAATATCCTGTTTCGAAAAGATATAGCTTTTGTTGGTATTTTTCTATCTACTGGGTATCGTATAAGAATTTTTCTTACAGTAGATGGTAGACATCTGATCTCTCAATTATATTTTGATTTTGATGGTGACGCTTTTCTAGCGTTGGAATAGGTATTGGATTCGTTTTCGTTATGCTGATAACCTCTGCTTATCTTGTATTGTTCCGTTGATGATGATGCGGTGGGTATCCAATCAAAAATTTTGATAGAGGCTGAAATTCGAAATTCTTGTGCCAAGATATATTCTTGCCGTTTCTATCTATAGATCTCTTTTCTGTGAAGCGGGATAATTTTACTTCTGCGATAATCTGCATGAATCCTATCATTACCTATATTATCGTCATGTCATTGGTTTAATATTTCCCTAAAAGGAATGACTTTCTGTGTGTTTTAAGGGCAGCAAGTTCTAAAATAATTTGCAATCCATTAAAATTGATCAGAAGTTTTTCAGATCTCAGATTGAGTGCAGATACGATACCACGTCTATCTATTTCCCTATGAATTTCTTCTATCACGTTTTCAGGATGAGGCATCATGTCCAATATTGATGGATGACAATTATGTAATGATAAATCTTTTCCTTATATTTTAATTACAGATGGACAAGTAATAGAGATCTTTATAAACACCGTAGATAACCCACTTCGTAAAGGAATTTATTTCGATACATTTGCATCTGTTGATGCCGTAGAAAAGAATCGTACTATTTTCTCCAACGTTATTTTTCCTTTCGCAACTGCTCAATAATACCTGTGGATGCAGAATGCGGACTTGTGAGACTATCTTTTCCAAATCACAGTCTTTTGTTCCTGATCTTATGACGGCGAAATCAGCGCATCGTGTGAAGCCAAAAACTTTCTCTAGGATCTCACTTAAAATCGCAAAGAGAAAATTTCTCGCGATATGAACAAGGATGGCACTGATATGGCTGATATTGTTTAAAATCTTTCAATGTATATAGGAGCAATCCATATATTGCACTAGAAGAACTTTCTTTCCTTAAGATGCTGTGCATTTTGCATTAAGATATTGAGAATTTTGTGGTTTTTTATAAGACAACCAAATCTGGATATATAATTCATGATCCTGCATTTAGTCGTCGTCATGTAATGCGGAAGGATTGAGAGTGGGATCAGGTTTGGTTTAATGAATAAAGGAGCCTATAATTTTTAAGTGGGATTATTCTTGAGCATTTTTTCCCTTTCTCGAATGGTTGACGAGCTTATCATATGATGTTTATCATGAATAAATGTCCAAGCAGGTGGAGGGATATTGCATAAATTGCCGCTCAGAGATTCATCTATCCGTGAGCGATTATAAGCTTTGGCCATTGGACAGGAGATATAATTCAACGTTATATCAGGTCTGTCAATAATTGCGATAGGAATTGTCATAACGATTTTTTCCCATTTGTGCCAATGGTGGAAGGTTTTTAGGTTATCTGCCCCCATAATCCAGATAAGACGTATAAATTTATTACGATCTTTAATATTGAGTATAGTATTTAAAGTATATCCTTGATTAGGACAACTTTCAAAAGCGGTAACACGAATGCGGGGATCTTTAGCTAATGCTTTGCTGAGCGCAATACGAATTTTCAGAGGATCTAGCAAGCCAGGATCTTTAGTAGGATTGGCTGGAGTGATTATCCACCATAATTGGTTCAGTGCAAGCTTCTTGAGCGCAATATTAGCTATTGCCACATGTCCGTGGTGTGGTGGGTTAAAAGTGCCTCCAAATAAGCCAACTGTCATGCCATCTTCTACATGAGGCATGTGCATAGTACTATCATGAAAGTTTTCTTGTTGCATTTTCTTGTAACCGTTTTTTCTATAAGCCGTCATGCAGTATTTAAAAAGCTGTTGATTTTGCAATAGTCATTGGTTCTTGAGCGTATATCCTTCTTGTATATGTTTGCAACTTTGATTTCTGGGTTGAACCCATCATTTTCATAAGTGCAGTGGGATCAATTTATAGGTTAGTAGTTATGGCTAAACTGATTTCATTTAAAAACAGAGCATTATTCTAAATCATAGTTTCTAAGATTTTATCAATAATATTAACTGATACTATTACATTCAAAATTGTATTGACGATTTCAAGAGTCTATGAATTTTAAAGTGGTAAAATTTTTTGTTTTTCAGAGAAGTAATAGATTATACCATCACCATAAGGCAATGCTTTAAAAAAGAAGGTTGATTGAAGTTTGATGAGATATCTTTTATGCAGAGGCAATGTTTTGATTGTGTTAAACTTGGTTAGTGCAATTTTTTAATATAAGATGGTATCTTTATCGATTGCTAGGATAGTTGCGTTGTTTATGTTAATAAATAACATGGTTTTCTTGTGTAAAGGACTAAATCCAGAAATATGAATTGTATTCGACAATATGAGGAATTTGCTGATTGAACAGAAATTCACTACGAGTTTTGCTAAAGATATTAATCTAATCGGGAGAGAAAAGATCTGCTTTCTTCATTCTTTTTATCGTTTTAGGATTTGATAAGACAATGCGTTTGCGAGAAGAAAGACAAGTTTTTTTTAGGACTTATTCTCTTCCCGTAAGGATAAGATTTTGTCATGAAGATGCTGCATTATTTTTGATATGCCACGTCCTGTCACAGACGAAAACACAAACGGAATTTTTCCGCATACAGAAGAAAGCTCAGATTTTTTCTTTGCGAGAGTTTCTTCATCAATCATATCTATTTGAGAAAGTCCCACTATTTCTATTTTTTTGCATAATTTATCATTATAAGCGCATAATTCATGTAAGATAGAGTTGTAAGCATCTTTTATATCATCTTCAAGGACAGATATTATATGTAGCAAAATATGGGTGCGTTCGACATGCTGTAAAAATCGAACTCCAATACCAGCGCCTTGATGCGCATTTTTGATAATTCCGGGAATATCAGCTAGCACAAACTCTTCATATCCTATTTTTGCTAGACCCAGGTTAGGATATAACGTAGTAAATGGATATTCAGCTATTTTAGGTTTTGCTCGTGTAATAGTGCCTAGAAAGGTAGATTTCCCCGCATTAGGAAGTCCAATAATTCCAATATCTGCTATTAACTTTAATTGAAGCCAAATGGTTCTTTCTTGTCCAGGAATTCCAGGATTAGCATGGTCTGGAGCTTGATTTGTCGATGATTTAAAGTGAAGATTGCCAAAGCCGCCATTCCCTCCGGGAGCTAGTAAGAAACGCTGTCCTTCTTGATTAAGATCACAAATAAGGCTTGTTTTATCTTCTTCAAAAACTTGTGTACCAATAGGAACGATAAGAACGGCATCGGCTCCTTTTGCGCCGCTACGGTTTCGCCTCATGCCTTTAATGCCAGGTTTTGCTTTAAAATGTTGTTGATAGCGAAAATCTATGAGTGTATTCAGATTGCGTACTGCCTCAACCCACACATCGCCACCGTGACCCCCTGATCCACCATCTGGTCCACCAAATTCAATGAATTTTTCGCGTCTGAAGGATACGCCTCCTGCGCCTCCATCTCCCGATCGGATATAGACTTTTGCTTCGTCAAGAAATTTCATTAAAGCCTTCTAACACTACAATCTTTTACAGTCTATTATTACGATTTGGGAAACGTTTCCGTAGAAATTTCTAATGTTTTTAGAAAACATAAATTTGATGGGAAGAACATTATGACGATAAGATCTATCGCACTGTATTTATGGACTTTTCCTCAAAAAATATCCGTATTACAGTATATGAGGACACCTTCAGATCATGTCTTTAGATATAAAAAATCAACAAACCTTTACATGTCATAAAATATCATGTATCGCAAAAATCATCTACTAAAGGAATAGTTGTAAGATATAGAGAAAGAATACTCCCATATCTTATGACATGATATCTTTTCAGTCGGATCAATCCTAAGATGTCATCGCTTAAAAGGGAAAATATTCAAAAATTCAAGTTCCACTTGCTGTGATCTCTTCACGTTTAATAACGGATACAGACGGACGCCCTTTAGAGGGGCTTTTAAATTTTATGTTGCCATCAACGAGTGCGAAAAGAGTATGGTCTTTTCCCATGCCAACATTAGTTCCTGGATGGTATCGTGTTCCACGTTGGCGCAAGATTATATTACCTGCGATTACAGCTTCACCACCAAACTTCTTTAATCCTAGTCTCTTCGACTCGGAATCTCTCCCGTTGCGGGAAGATCCTCCAGCTTTTTTATGTGCCATTACGGTTTCCTATATAATTTCAGTGTTCATCAAGAGTATGTGATCTAAGAAGATACAACATTAGTGATACGGACAACTGTCATATTCTGCCGATGTCCTCGCATGCTTTTGGAGCTCTTCCTGCGACGCTTTTTGAAGGCGATAACCTTCTTGGTGCGAATCTGCTTGATAACTTCTGCCTCAACGTAAGCTCCCGTTACACAAGGAAACCCTACGGAAACGGATTCGCCTTTTCCAACTGCAAGAACTTCATCAAACCTTATATTATCGCCATCTTTGGCATCAATCTTTTCAACAATAATGGTATCGTCAGCGGCTACATGGCGCTGTTTTCCCCCAGATTTTATAACCGCAAACATAAAAATTACGTCCTTTCATTCTCTAAGAACTTTTCAAGAGTATCGCACATTTTTCAACCTCTGCGCAAATATAATTGATAAGTAATCAATAGGCTTTAAATTACTCGTTGAAGTTGATAAATAATAGTGACATTCTTGGTTCCAAGAGCCGCTAATTTCTGCTAGTAATAGTAGCTACTCAAACCTTCGTTCTATGTCAAGAAAAGTATGAGGTTGAGAGTAGTTTCTGGGATTTTTATTCCTTCTAAGAAAGATATTTTAAGATGGAGAGGTGACAGAGTGGTTGAATGTACCGCACTCGAAATGCGGAGTACCTTATAGGTATCGGGGGTTCGAATCCCCCTCTCTCCTCCATTTTTTTAATCTGAACTTTTCCAATTTGTGTTTTCAGGTTGTGGCTTATCTCTTGTTTTACAAGAGCATTGCTATGATCTTGTGTATCGCCTCCACTGGTTTATTCTATTTTTCCCATTGATTGTGTAATTTTTCTCTAAACGAATTTATTGGTTATGGATGAGGTACGATTCTTTTTAAAAGGCATATTTCCTTCTATGTGGCTGGGGATTGCGCTGTGATTGAAGTTTTATTATTATTTGCATTCATCTATGTTGTTCTTGCTGCCAAGAGCCGTCGTAGAGAAAAACACTACATCTCTGATGACACTTAAAAGCAACAATTATATTCTTCCAATCCTTATGTTTATCAGGAGGAAGATAAAATGGTTGTGATTTTAGGATAAGCCCTTTTCGGGCTATTTGATACCTATTTTCTCTTTAAGAGCACGTGTCTGACGGCTAATTGAAGAGAAAGGAAGACTTTATTCTTCTACGGCATGTGTAAACGATCCGGTTAGCTACTACTATATAGAGTGCTCTGATCATGTCTAAGTAATTGATTTCACTGTATATTATCATTATTTCCCCTTACCTTTTTTAT